>USEH01000170.1 GCA_900553675.1 uncultured Ruminococcus sp.
GGCGTTGATTGCTGCGCTGGCGTTGTATGCAATAGGACTTTTTGGCGACAGCTACTTCGGAATCGCAGAAAAACTTCCGTTTGTAAATGGTTTCTACACGCTTGTATTTCAGGTCTGCGACTACACAAGGAACGGCTTTTTCTTTGCTCCGGTGTTCTTTGTTTTGGGAGGAGCGTTCCACGATTCATGCATTGATATCTCACCAAGAAAAAGCGTTCTTGGATTTGTCGTCAGCTTTGCAATGATGTTTTCAGAGGCAATTGTGCTCAGAACGTTTAATCTGCCAAGGCACGACAGTATGTATCTGTTCTTGCTGCCCTGCACACTGTTTCTTTTTGCAGCGTTACTTTCTTGGAGAGGAAAGCGCAGAGCGTGGCTGAGGGATATGTCGTTGATTATTTACATCATTCATCCGATGGCTATAGTTTTTGTGCGCGCAGCTGCAAAGCTTTTGAAGCTTCAGGATTTGCTTATATACAACAGTGTTGTCCACTTTTTATCCGTGAGCGTTATTTCAACTGCGTTTGCTTTTGTTTTGTCTTTTGCAATATACAAATTCGGTAAAAACAGAAAGCACGCCCCCATCAGTACCGAAAGAGCGTGGATAGAACTGAATACCGATAATCTCAGAAACAACGTCGATGCACTTAACCAAGCCATGCCGCAAAAATGCGAGCTTATGGCTGTTGTAAAGGCAGAAGCCTACGGTCACGGAGCATTTGAAACGGCGGTGTATCTTGAAAAAATCGGAGTTAAAGCCTTTGCAGTCGCAACTATAGACGAGGGTATAGAGCTGAGAAGCTATGGTATTCGCGAGGATATCCTGATTCTTGGATATACAAGTCCGGAAAGGGTGAGGGAACTAAAACGCTTCAAGCTGATTCAAACGCTTGTAAGCTATGAACACGCCGTCGAACTGAACTCGAAAGAAGTTAAGACAGACGTTCATATCAAGCTCGACACAGGAATGCACAGGCTTGGATTCGACTGCGAGGACGTCAGTAAAATTGCAGAAGTATTTAATATGAAAAACATAGCTGTCAAAGGAATATATACTCATTTATGCGCAGCGGACAGCCTCTCTGAGAGTGACGTCATATTCACCGAGAATCAAATCAGGAGCTTTTATAATGCGCTCGACAAGCTGAAAGCGGCAGGCATTAAAATCCCGAAAACACATATACAAAGCAGCTATGGGCTTTTGAATTATCCAAGCATTGAATGTGACTACGTCAGAGCGGGAGTGTCGCTGTACGGCGTTCTGAGTAAGCCGGATGATGAAACCAGGCTTAAGCTGGATTTAAAGCCGTTGCTTTCACTGAAATCAAGGGTAGTTATGGTTAGAGATATTAAGACCGGTGATACTGTAGGCTACGGTCGAGCTTTTGCGGCTGAAAGAGACGTACGAATCGCAATAATCTCAATCGGGTATGCAGACGGGCTGCCGAGGAATTTGTCCTGCGGGGATGCAAGCGTGATTATCAACGGCTGTAAAGCTCGGATAGTCGGAAGAATCTGTATGGATCAGACGTCTGTTGACGTCACGGATATCGAAAATGTTAAAGAAGGAACTGAGGTAACTGTCATAGGCGAGGGAATTTCCGCGGAGACGGTTGCAGAGGAATCCGGAAGCATAACCAACGAGCTTTTAAGCAGGCTGGGCAGACGGTTGAAGATATTTACTATAGGCGAATAAATCCTTATGAAAAAGAAAAACACAGTGCCAAATAAGGCGCTGTGTTTGCTTTTATGCCGTAAATATACGTTTAAAATCCGATTAAGCTCTTGTAACCTTGCCGGATCTTAAGCATCTTGAGCATACATAAATGTGGCAGGGAGTACCGTTTTTAAGAACCTTAACTCTTTTAACGTTAGGCTTCCAAGTCCTGTTTGTTTTTCTGTTTGAGTGGGATACCTTAATTCCGAAAGTAACACCCTTTCCGCAAACTTCACACTTTGCCATGGGGCTGCACCTCCTTATCATTTGTTCAGAATTCAACAAGCTATATCATACCAAATTATTCGGACAATTGCAAGTGTTTTTTGAAAATTTTTTTGAAAATCTTAAATTATTCTTAAAATCGGCGCAAATCACTTGAAATTCAGTGCAAAATGTAGTATCATTATAATGAGATTATATAAGCGTATTCACATCATATTGATTGAATCATTAAAACAGAGGAGACGGCTATGTCAATTTTACAATACATTAACGACCCTGCGCAGCTTATGCTGATGATAGCGATAAGGCTGCTTATAATTTTTACCATACTTCCTATACATGAGTATGCTCACGCCTTAGCCGCAAGAAAGATGGGCGATAACACTGCTTTAATGCACGGCAGACTAACACTTAACCCGCTTGCACACGTTGACATCTTCGGAGCGATATTCTTAATGCTTTTCGGCTTCGGATGGGCAAAGCCGGTGCCGGTCAATCCGAGAAATTTCAAGAATTATAAAAAGGGCGTCGCAATAACCGCCGCGGCGGGACCACTTTCAAACCTGATCTGCGCCACAATCGGCATATTTATTCTGAACATCATCTACAACATACCCATAACAAGTGAAAAAGGCTATATGGTTGCGTTCTATATAATCATGGCATTGCAATTCTTCTGCTCGATAAACCTTTCCCTTGCGGTATTCAACCTTATTCCGATTCCACCGCTTGACGGTTCTCGTATTTTAAGCGCGGTAGTACCTTATAAGGTTAATATGTTCATGCAGAAATATCAGCAGTATATTTATATCGTTTTTCTGGTACTGCTGTTTACAGATGTTTTGCAGATTCCCATGTCATGGATAATCAATAAGATATATGCCGGAATAAACGCCCTCTTCTTCTGGATTGAGCCGCTGTTCGGTCTGCTGAGATAAGCCTGATGAGCGAGATATTATATAAAATAGAGGGCTTTGAAGGTCCTCTTGACCTGCTGCTTTTTCTCATATCAAAGCATAAGCTTAATATCAACGATATTCAGATATCTACGCTTTTAGAGCAGTATCTTGAATATATCGACGGTATTGAAGATTGCGATTTTGAGTATGCAGGTGAGTTTCTTGAAATGGCTGCGCGACTTATCCTCATAAAAACTCTTTCTCTTTTGCCAAAGCACGAGGAGGCGGAGGAGCTTAAGCGCGAGCTTCAGGGAAGGCTAATTGAGTATTCGGTCTGCAAGCAGGCGGCGGCAAGGCTTTCGGATGAGTATGTCGGCGACAAGATATTTGTCAAAAAGCCGACTCTGCCTGATTTTGATAAGACCTACCACGGTAAAAATCAGCCGGAGGAGCTTATAAAAGCATATCTGGGTCTGTCGGATAGAAAGCTTCGCCAAAAGCCGGTGGAGGCTTCGATATTCAAGCCCATTGTTTCGCATAAGATAGTGTCCGTAACGACCGGCATAATGACCGTTCTGCGAAGGCTTTATAAAACCGGAAAATGCTCTTTAGTAGACGTTATGGATAAGGCTGCCGGAAAATCAGAGAAAATTGCTGTTTTCTTGGCTGTTTTAGAGCTTACAAAGTCGGGCAGAATATCTATTAACGATGACAACACGGAAATAACCTTTACCGGAAGGAGAAGACGAAATGCAGCTCAATGACAAGCTTTCAGTGATAGAAGCAATACTTTTTGCCTGCGGCGAGCCTGTCGAAGCACAGCGCCTGTGCGACTCGGCTGAGGTCGAGCCCGAGGAACTGCCGCGGCTTATCCTTGCTCTAAATCAAAGGTATTCCGATTCGGGATCATCTCTTGTGATACTTTTACTTAATCAAAGCTATCAGCTTTCCACCAAAAAGGAGTTTGCTCCTTATATCCGCGCAGCTGTCGAGAATAAAAGAAACTGCTCACTTTCACCTGCTGCACTTGAAGTTCTCACAATAATAGCGTATAATCAGCCGATAACCCGCAGCTTTATCGACGACGTGAGGGGAGTTGACAGTTCTGGAGTTGTCAACAGCCTGGTAGAAAAGGAACTTATAGAGGAAGCCGGTAGACTTGATATTCCGGGAAGACCGGTGCTGTTTAAGACCACTGAAAACTTTCTGAGATGCTTTGGTCTTACGTCGATTGAGGATCTTCCGCCGCTTCCGACCGAGTACTCTCAGCTCAGCTTTGACGACGTTGACGCGCAGAACAGTATAGCTTCGGAATAAACACGGCAGTCAGACATTACGAAAATGAATGTGAAGGGGGACTGATAATACGGTTGGCAGAATCATTTTAGGCGTGTTGCTTGCGCTGATATTAATTATATACATCCTGCTTCACATTTCGGTCAGAGCATATATCAGGTTTGATAAAAAAAGCCTGAAGCTGAGTGTAAAGTATCTTTGGTTTACAGCCTTTAAGCTGTATACATGCTTGCCACCGGACAAAAGCTCCTCGCACGCTGTTCCAACAGAAACTAAGGATGATAAACCGGATTTCGAGCTGAACGAGGTTGAAGAGGTTGATTCAACCGAGGATAAGCCGCCGGAGGAAAAAAAGCCGGTAGAGCCTGAACAAAAGAGCGAATCAAAGGAAGCGGACGATAATCCAAGCAAAGAACCCGATTCGGAAGAGCCGAATAAAGATGAAAAAGAGCATAAGACCTTAACCGAGCGATGGGAGGAGATAAAGCCGTATTTCCCAGTCGCAAAAAGGGCATTGCAAAGGCTTTTGAAGATGATAAGGCTTTA
>USEH01000171.1 GCA_900553675.1 uncultured Ruminococcus sp.
AACAACCGCCAGCGAAAAATACGCCGAAATGAGCGACTATTATACAATCTGGGCGCACCAGATAAAGACCCCGATAGCTTCGATGAATCTAATGCTTCAAGGCGTGGACAGTCAGCTGTCGCGCAGGCTTTCGGGTGAGCTTTTCAGAATCGAGCAGTATGTCGAGATGGTTCTGGCATTTGTGCGGCTTGATTCCAATTCTACCGATTATGTGTTCAAAAGCTGCAATATCGACGGCGTTATAAGACAGTCTGTCAAGAAATTTGCACATGATTTTATATACAGAAAAATCAGCCTTGACTTTAGGGAAACGGGGCTTAAGGCTGTCACTGATGAAAAATGGCTGGGCTTTGTTATCGATCAGCTGATTTCAAATTCATTGAAATACACCAAGGACGGTACAGTCAGCATATATCTCAAAGCTCCGGACATACTCTGCATACAGGATACCGGCATGGGCATAGCACCGGAGGATCTGCCAAGAGTTTTTGATAAGTGCTACACCGGCTATAACGGCAGAAAGGACAAGAAAGCAAGCGGTCTTGGGCTGTATCTGTGCAAAAAGATATGCTCGCGGCTGGGGCATAAAATATACATTGAATCCAAGCCGGGCGAGGGAACTTGTGTCATGATTGATTTTGAGCAGTACAAGCTCAACGCAGAATAGTAAATGACTTCTTACAAAAATGTAAGATTTGACGCGGGAAATGTAAGCCAAAGCTATGGCAATCAGTTTCCCGCGTTTGGTATAATATCATCCGGAAGATGAAATTAAAACAATTCTTTCGGAAAGGCGGAAATATAAATGTCAGTTTTAGAAGTAACTGCACTCAAAAAAGTATACTCCCAAAGGCTTGGGGGAAATAAGGTCGAAGCCTTAAAAAGCGTCAGCTTTGCCGTGAAAAAGGGCGAATTTGTTGCGATAATGGGCGAATCCGGCTCGGGCAAAACAACTCTTTTAAATATCCTTGCGGCGCTTGACACTCCCACAAGCGGAAGCGTGGTTTTAGACGGAATGAATCTTGCACGCATCCGCGAGGCTCAGATAGCTTCGTTCCGGCGGGACAATTTAGGTTTTGTTTTTCAGGACTTCAATCTGTTGGACACCTTCACCATCGAGGACAATATCTATCTGCCGCTGGTGCTTGCGGGTAAATCTTATAAGGACATGAGCAACAAGCTTAAGCCAATAGCTGAGGCGTTGGGAATAGATACCCTCCTGAAAAAGTATCCATACGAGGTATCGGGCGGACAGAAGCAGCGCGCGGCTGTAGCAAGGGCTGTCATCACCGACCCAAAGATAATTCTGGCAGACGAGCCGACCGGAGCTCTTGATTCAAAATCCTCCGACGAGCTTTTAAATATGTTTACACGCATCAACGCCATGGGGCAGACGATTCTTATGGTAACACATTCGGTAAAAGCTGCAAGCGTTGCTAAAAGGGTTCTGTTTATCAAGGACGGCGAGGTCTTCCATCAGCTGTACAGGGGAGAAGAAACTCAGGATCAGTTCTATCAAAGAATAACCGACACCCTGACTCTGATTGCCACCGGTTCGGGGAGGGATTAAGCCATGAAATTCGGTTTGTATCCCAAATTGGCGTTTGAAGGAATCAAGAAAAACAAAAGGCTGTATATCCCGTATATTTTAACCTGCGTTGGAATGATAATAATGTATTACATCATTATTTTCATTCAGACCGACAAAGCTATAGCAAACCTGCCTTTAGGCGCAAGCGGGGTTGTGATGGTTTTGGAATTAGGCGGCTGGGTGGTAGCGTTCTTCTCGCTTCTGTTTTTGTTCTACACAAACTCCTTCCTTATGCGAAGGAGAAAAAAGGAGTTCGGACTGTATAACATCTTGGGCATGGGTAAATTCAACCTTGCAAGAATAATCTTCTGGGAGACTGTTATCATCGCCGTTATATCCTTAGTAACAGGTCTTGCAATAGGAATAGCCCTTGCCAAGCTTGCCGAGCTTGGTCTTCTGAATCTATTAAATGCCGATATCAACTACACCGTATCAATATCTATGCAGGGAGTTTTTATGACTCTTGCGGTATTCGGAGTAATCTTTTTGATACTCCTTCTGAACTCCATAAGGCAGATAAAGTTTTCAACGGCAATGTCGCTTTTGAAATCGGAGAATACAGGCGAAAAGCCGCCAAAAGCAAACTGGTTCTGGGGAGTATCCGGCGTGATAATTCTTGCGGTTGCCTATTATATCGCGATAACCGTTGAAAACCCTATTGCAGCAATGCTTTATTTCTTCTTGGCGGTAATTATGGTTATTATTGCGACATATATACTTATGATGACCGGATCGGTGGTGTTCTGCCGCATTCTCCAAAAGAATAAGAGGTATTATTACAAAGCCAACCACTTTGTTTCGGTATCCTCGATGGCATACAGAATGAAGCGGAACGGCGCGGGTCTTGCATCTATCTGCATTCTTGCAACAATGGTTTTAGTCATGATATCCTCGACCACCTGCCTGTATTTCGGAGTAGAAAGCACCCTTACGGCAAGATACCCCAAAGACATCAACTTTGACCTATACTGCGCAGATGTAAACGACTTCTACGGTAAGGCGCCGGACGAAGCGCGCGAGGCTATATTGCAAAAGGTGAGCGAATACGGCGGCGAGATAACTGATGTATATGATTACCGCAACGTATCATTCGAGGGAAGTATTTCGGGAGATACCCTTGACATAAGCCGCTATTTCAACAGTATTGCACCATCAGAGATATCCGCCATGGTGGTTTTGCAATTTGTTCCGCTTGATGACTATAACGCTATAATGGGCACGCGTGAGACTCTCGAGCCGGGCGAAGCGTTTGCAATTCCTTACAGAACAGAATTTTCCGAAGACGAGCTGAAAGTAAACGACTATGTGCAGTTTAAAATCAAAAAGGTTCTTGATGATTTTGCTTTAGGCGCAGATGCCGCTATGTACGCTGTGCCGACTATAGTTGTGGTTGTTTCGGATATGCGCGAAAGCCTTAGTCCTCTTGAAAGCATCGCAGACTTCAGAGGTGCTCAGCTTATGTCAAAGAAGTGGACCTATAACTTTGATACTACTGTAGATAAAGACAAGCAGGCTGAGCTGAACCGCGAGATTCGCAATCTTAAGGAAAGCTTGTTTGCAGACAATGAAAAAATTCGCATCAAAACAGAAAGCCGTGAAGCCAGCCGCGACGATTACTATTCTATGTTCGGCGGACTGTTCTATATTGCTATAATCCTGTCGATTGTATTTATAATTGCAGCCGTGCTTATAATCTACTACAAGCAGATATCCGAGGGCTACGAGGACAGAGCGCGCTTTGACATCATGCAAAAGGTAGGCATGACCAAGCGCGAAATCAAAAAGAGCATCAACTCTCAGCTGTTAACGGTATTCTTCCTGCCGCTCGCCGCCGCGGGACTGCATTTAGCCTTTGCTTTCCCGATGATTAAGCGTATACTTATGGTGTTTAACCTTAATAATCCAATGCTTTTCGCCATGACAACTTTAATCAGCTTCGCTGTTTTCGCTGTTGCCTATACAATCGTCTATAAAATCACATCAAACGCCTACTATGGCATTGTCAGCGGAATCAAGGAGTGATGCTTTATGACCGGCAAAAGCATTGCAGGCAGGCTTGTAACGTATTTCGGTTTAGGAATAATAGGGATACTGGCAATCCCCACTGGCTTGCTTGTTGGAACGATATCTTTAATATGGTCTTTTGTAGACTTTGTTGTAAGAAAGCTTAAATAAATAGGGAAGAGCTATAACCGGATACGCATGATAAGGAGTTCTTTCATCAAAAAAGGTGTAACACCGAAATGGTGCTACACCTTTTTTATCTTTGGAAACTTCCATACAGCTTTCCTGCTTTGCTCATATCAAATTCAAACCTATATAAGCCATAGGTGTAAATCTCAAGCCGTTCACTGTCTGCTCTTTGTCTGTATCAATAAATCCCAATTTTCTATAAACATGGACGGCAAAAGGCGATGAATTTACAGTCACTCTCGAAGCAGTGCTTTGCTCTAACACCTTTTGAAACAGCTTTCTGCCGATGCCTTGTCTATGATAATTTCCGTCTACGAAAAGCAGTGCAATATGTGTGCCATTATTTCTTGTCGCGATAACTCCGACTAATTCTTCGTTTACAAATGCTCCAAACATGGAGAGCTTAGACAAAAAGCTTTCGTCGTGAATGCTATTGTAAAATTCGTCTATACCTTGCTGAGTGTAATCGGGAGCCTCATATTCCTGAAACACACGCCAGACTAAGGATAATGCTTCGTTTAAAGCAGTTTTATCAATTTTCTTTATAATGACTTTCATTGATACTTGTTTCTCCAATTCCGGACTGATTAGTCAAGCGAAAAGCTGCCCAAAGACTTTATTATATCACGAATAATCTTCATTCCTGCGCTTTATCTGGCGTAAACGCAGAGGCTTAAAGTTTCCTGTCAGGCGAGATACTATTCTGTCGTCGTACCTTTCAAGCAGCTTCTGAGTGGATAGATTGGTTGATATAATCGTCGGCTTGCCCTCGTTGCAGCGGGTGTTTATTATGTTGTATATAACCGACGTGCTGAAGGCGGTTTCAAACTCGCTTCCCAAATCGTCCAAAATCAAAAGGTCGGCTTTTAAGATAAGCTCTAATGTGT
>USEH01000172.1 GCA_900553675.1 uncultured Ruminococcus sp.
GCCCCTTCGGAAGCCTGAAATAGCTTCCGAAGGGGCTATATTTATATCATTATTCCTCGCTTTCCTTGGTTTCGATTGCTGTCAGCTTGAACAGCCTGACATAATCCAAGCCCTCCACCTTTGGCAGACCGTATGAAATAAGCGCATAGTCGCCAAGATTGTTTATAAGCGCTCGGCTGCGGAATTCCTCGGGGTAACCGACGCTTTCAAGGATATCATTGCTGAAATAGCGCGGGTTTTCTCCGCCGTCCGAAAGAGCCTTGAAGCGGTATATTTCCTCTTCACTCAGGGCATAATCGCACTCGACCCATGTTTCTATTATTCCCTCACCGTATTTAATGGTATAGCTGCAGCCACCATCCTCCATAACATGAGCTTTTTCGTTAAGCATAGCTATCATTTCCGCCTTTTCCTTGGCAAAGTCGTAAACCGGCTCATAGGGAATCAGACCTTCTAAGAAGGTTTCACCGTTTACCAGATCCTCGTATTGGGTTATGCCCTCGCAGCCCACGCAGGCGGCTTCTTCGTCGAACGGGAAGGCTTCAACTCGCTTGGCATACTCGGCAAGCTGCTCTTGGGTATATGCACACTCCGAGCCGGAAAACTGGAATCTTGAAATCCAGGAAAGATACTTAAAGCCATCCTGCAAGCTTTGCTCTGAGGTTCCGCTCCAGCCAAGCCTTATCGCCGAGCCTGCCGGAACCGGGGCTACATCTGCATATGCAAATTCCCTGCCCGAGCCGGAGAAGAACCTGCCGTAAAGGTCGTAGCCCTCAAGGGTGTCATAGCCGACCGACATAAGCTGGTCTTTCATGTACATCGCTATGTAGATGTTGTCGTCGCCGTCGTTGGGGTCGTTGTCGGCAAGGAAGAGGTAATACTCCAAATCGTTCAGACTTCCCACAACCACAAACTCCTTCATAACCATCGGGAAATAGCCGGTGTCCATCATTGTGTGGTCGTTATACCAAAGAATTGAATAATCTGCGGCATAAGCAAGCTTTTGCATCCGCTCAATGGCAAGTGTTTTTGCTTCCTCGGAATCCTTGTATTCCGAATAGTAGTCTATAAGCTCGCGCAAATCCTGTGGGGTTATTCCGGCGGACTTGTAATCCTCGGCGGAATGCTCGTAAATCCACACAGGGCTGTAGGTGATATCGCCGACAGCAACGCCGTGGTCTTGTGCGAATATCGTCATTATCTGAACGCCATTGACAAGCTCCTTTGCACTGACATACGGAATCATCTTTGATTCGGTGTCGTAAGGCTTATCGTAGGCGGGGATATTCTCCTGAATGAGTTTGCAAACGCTCTCCTCGTCTGGCGCAAATACGCCGTAGAAGGATGGAATTTCGGGGTATTCGTCGGGATTTTCGGGGGCTTTGTTCTCCTTGATGTTTTCGCCGACAGTATCATCCGCAGCGTCTTCACCGTCGACAACAGGGGAATCATCAATTGCGGGAGCTTTTGCATCCTCGCTGCCGCATGCGGCAAGCAGAATCGTGCAGACGGCAAGCATTGCCGCAAAGATCAATAGGTACCTTTTCTTCATTTTTATCCGTCCTTTCAGGCAAGTATATCCCTGTTGTCACTTTAATGACGGGTTTATGTGTATAATTGCCATACTAACTTATTATACAATTTAAAATTTAGTTTCGGTGCAAAAAAATATGAATTTTTAAATTTTATTTATTTTATACTATTTTTAGCTTTCGAATTGTATAAAATACCGGCTTGACATAAGATATCGTCAAGCCGGTAAAAGCTTATATCGGTTGTTTTATTGATTTGCGCCGGTTTCGGTTTCGGTCTCAGGCTCGGTTTCTGGGTCGGCTTCGATATCAGGCTCCGAATCGTCTTCCGGCTCGGGCTGCGGGTCTTCATCAGGCATCGGAAGGATATCATCCTCGGCGCCCTCCTCCTGAATCGAAGCGGAGGTGTCTTCCATCAGCTTGAAGGTTATTTCAAACTCCTTTGTCTTGCCGTTTTCAAGGACTCTTACAACCTTTGCGGTAACCTCGTCTCTGGGGTGAAGCTTAAGGATTATCTCATAAACATCGTCAGCCGAGCGGACGGTAACGCCGTTCATCTCAACAATAACATCGTCCACCGCAAGGGGAGTGTTGGCGATGTCACAGTCGGGGGATATCTCGGCGATATGCAGCCCCGCAGGCATATCGTAAAGCTTGGCAAGCGAATCGGAGACTTCATAAAAGCTAATGCCTATCTTGGGTCTGCCCAGAATTCCTCCGTTTTCTATAAGCTCCTCCAATATGGGCTTTGCGGCATCTATGGATATTGCAAAGCCGATATTGTCGTATTCGTTGGCTTCAAGCTTTGAGGAGGTTATTCCTACAACCTGACCCCACATATTCAAAAGCGCGCCGCCCGAGTTTCCGGGATTTATGGCAGCGTCTATCTGTATGCAGTCCATGCCGATGTTTGTTGAATTTACCTTTATGGTTCGGTTAAGTCCGGAGATAACGCCGGTGGTGCAGGAATGTTCAAAGCCCGCAGGCGAGCCGATGGCAACCACCTGCTCTCCGATTTTCAGCTGAGATGCGTCTCCGAACTGCGCGGGAGTTAAGCCGGTGGCGGTTATCTTGACTATTGCAAGGTCGGTTTTAGCGTCTGAGCCTACGACCTTTGCGTTGTACTCGGTGCCGTCGGAAAGGCGGACGATTATCGCAAACTTGGCGTCTGCAATTACGTGCGCGTTGGTTATTATATATCCGTCTGAGGTCATGATTATGCCCGAACCCTGACCGTATGCGGAGTAGATATTGTCGTCGAGAAAAGCCTCAATGGTCACTATCGAGGGGGAGCAAACCTTGGATATGCCTTCAACGGTGTATCTGCCGTCCGGCTGGTAGTAGCTGTCTTCAAGCTCCTCGTGGGTGGCTATGGGTATGGTAAAGCTTTTAAGATTGTCCTCTCCGCTGAACATATTTTTGATCCAGCCCTTGCCGAAAACAAGCCGCGCGGTGGACATAAACAAAACTATGAACAAAATCGCGAACATCAAAGCAAGCTTTCCGGCTGAAAGCGAGTGGCGGCGCGTTTTACCTATCCGTTTCGGGAGATATTCAAGCGGCTCGGCTTCGTTATAGGCAAGCTCGCGAAGCTCCTCAATTATCTCCTGACGGCGGCGTTCAAGCTCCTGCCTGCGCCATTCAAGATTCAGCTTTGCCGAAGCTTCGTCCGGCTTGGGCGCACTCTGCCCAAAAACGGCATTGTCCGCGCTTTCCTGTGATTGATTTTCCGGGGCTTGAGGCGTATCTGCCGCCGGTGTGGGGAATATATCGTCTGTCATATCGGGATCCACTTTCTATAGATTCTATAATATATGGGGGTCAGTCCTTTTTGCTGAGCAGCTTTACAGCCGCAGCAGTCGCCGCGACCACCGCGCCGACCTTAAGGAGAGTTTTCGTACTTACGGTTATGCTGCCGTCTTTGGCTTCCAACGACCTTGCGGGACGTGTGCGCCTTCTTGGAGAAGCACTTGCGCCGTATCTGTACGCGGGAGTTTCTTCCTCGGCAAAATATCTGCCGTCATATTCATATGAAAACGCCTGATTGTCCGATTCCGGCAAAACGTTTTCTTCGTGTATCGGCTGGAATATCCGCTTGATGGCGGCATCCTCGTCGTCCTTGTCAGACGGTACAGCCTCCGGCTCGGAAATAGTCGGGGAGACTTCCTCCTGCACCGGCTCGGAGATAGTCTCATAAACCGGCTCGGAGACGTATTCCGTAGCAGCCTCGACCGTCTGCTCGGCAGCAGCACTTGGCGCAGTGTCCCGAGCGGCTTCGGGAAGGACTTGGGCGGCAGATTCAGTTTCAAAAACAGGCTCTGCGACTTCTTCTACCGTCTCGGCGGTAGCTTCGGGGAAGCTGTCCGCTATAGTCTCAGCAACAACTTCTGAAGCGGTTTCTACGACAGGTTCAGCAGCAACTTCTGAAGTGGTTTCTGCGACAGTTTCAGAAACAGCTTCTGTGATAGGCTCTGCGGCGATTTTCTGAGCCGTTTCCGTTACAGTCTCAGCGGCGACTATGGGAGTTGCTTCCGCCACAGGCTCAGGGACGGTTTCGGCAACAGTCTTCGGGAGAGATTCAACAGCAGGTTCAACGGTGACTTCGGCAACAGCCTCGGGGACGGCTTGTATAACAGTCTCTGCGGTCTGCTCCACGGCGACAGGCTCATCGGCGACCGGCGGTGTATTCACCGATGTGGAATCGTTTTCTGCCGGTTTGGGCGCATCGGAAAGAGCGGATTTTTCTGCCGCCTCCATGGCTTTTTTTATTTCTTCCTGCTTTTTGGTAAGGGGGAAGTCTTCGTCAAAGAAATCTAACATAAAGCGTTCTCCTTTATTATTACTTCAAACCGTCGGTGTTTACTTCAAATTTATAGCCCACGCTCCAGACCGTTCTTAAGCACCACTGGTCTGAAACGCCGTCAAGCTTTTCGCGCAGACGCTTTATGTGA
>USEH01000173.1 GCA_900553675.1 uncultured Ruminococcus sp.
CTGCACTTACCTATGTGCTGACATTTTCTACTTACCTATGTGCTGAAACTGGACAAGCGTTTTCATCTGGCGATGAATCTAGCAGCGGCGAAGCCGCTCTTGAAATTGTCAGCAAAGCCGACTCCTCATCTCTTCTCTCTTCACTCTTCTCTTTTCTCTTTTATCTTCTATTATATCTTCTTCCCCCAAGGCACTTGAATGAGCGCTTCGGGGGATATCTTATTATTAACATATTCTCAGACATGAGATTCATCCGTGGGGACGGACGTGTCAAATTTTAATAGCATTGCAACCGCAAACGCCGCCACGAACCCTATTCCGCAGGCGGCTGCGAACAGGGCAAAGCCATCCCCGAAATACACCGGAAACGAAGCCAGCGAGGGGAACGCAAAAGCCCGCGCCTTCGCCCCCGAAAGCCCTACCAGAGCGCCTCCGAGCCCACCGCCAATGCATACCGCAATCATGGGCTTGCGCTTGGGCAGGTTAACGCCATACATCACCGGCTCGGTGACCCCTAAAATCGCCGAGACTATGCCGGTTATGGCAACCGAGCGGAACTTTTTCAGTGCCGCACCCTCGCCTTTAGTCTTGATCAAAACTGCGAGACCCGCCCCAGCCTGAGCAAAAATCGCGGGTCCGATAAGGGCTAAAATGGTGTCCTCACCGGCAAGGGCAATGTTGTTCATGGCAATCAGGATAAAGCTCCAATGCACTCCCACAAGTACCATAAGCTGGATTGTCGCGCCCAGAACCAGTCCCGCCGCGACCGGCGAAAGGCTATGCACAAAGTTGTATCCGGCTGCAAGACCGTCCGAAATCACCGCGCCCAACGGTCCGAAAGCGGCAAGAGTTGCAAGGCTTACTGTAAATATGGAAATTATAGGCACGGCAAATCCCTTGATAACTTCGGGCAGGTACTTATTCAGCAGCTTCTCGACCCCCGCAAGCAGCGCACAGGCGGCTATCGTGGGGATTACGGTCGAGGAATATGTGGTAGATTTTAGCGGGATTCCCAAAAAGCTCAGCGACGGATTTGCCGACATCAGCGCCACCAGCTTGGGGTAAAGCAGCACTCCGGCAATCACCATGGCGGTGTAGCGGTTCGCGCCAAAGTGCTTGGCACAGGAATCCGCAAGTATAATTGGAAGAAAATAGAACAGGCTGTCGCTCATGGCGTTGAGCACAGCATAGGTTTGGCTCTCCTGCGAAAGCGCGCCGGTGGTGGCAAGGATGAGCATAACGCCCTTAAGGATTCCCGCCGCCGAAAGCAGGTTAACAATCGGTATAAAGATGGCAGAAATGCCGTCTATCAGCCGGGTAAAGATTGATTTTTTCTCATTCTGTTTAGTCATATACTCTCGCCCTTCGGTGGTTTGTAGCGCTCTAAGATATCTATAATGCCGCTTTGGTTGATGTTCCCGCCGAGCAGACTTCCGTCGGGAGAAACGCATACCGCGCGGATATCGCAGGGGTCTTCAACATAGGGGTTGTGGGGCAGATTTTCGGCGTTGAAATACTCCGCAAGGTACTTAAGCGCGTTGCCCTCCGGAAAGATCACGTTCCCTTCAGAAGGCTGTATGCCCAGCTGCGCAAAGTGCGCAAGAATCTCCCGCGTTTGCAGGTTGTAGGGGTTGTCGTCCTGCTCGCTGACAAGCCACGCGGGCTGAGATTTTATCGGGATTCCCGCGGCTTTTGCAGCAAGCGCAAACTCTGCCACCGGCTCTATGGGGATATGCTCCTGATGGAATGCGTCCACCGACAAAAGCAGGGCGTTTACCCCACTTTTTGCAAGCCTTTCGGCGACACTTTTTATAACTTTTGAGTCCTTTGAGAAGTACCCGTTTGTAATAATCTGCCTTTTCGGGATGCCCGCCTTAAGCGCCGCCGAGTGTATCTCGCAAACGTCGTCAGGCAGCAGCAGCGGCTCCCCGCCGAAGGTCATAATCGAGTCGATTTTAAAGCGAGAGCAAAGCTCGCGGACAGCTTTTGCAGCCGTCTTCCCGTCGATATGTCCGCCTGCCGAGATTGATGTATGCTCACCCTCGGAGCAGTGCTTGCATCTTCCGGTGCAGGCGTATGTCATCACAAATTCAATGCGATTCAGGTTTTCAAAACATGGATTCATGCTCTCACCCTTCACAAAACAGCGGACGACGCGCCACATGGTATCGTCCGCTATTTACATTAATTTACTAATTTTCTGCCACCCAGTGCTTGTAAACGCTCGGGCAGTAGTTCTTTTTAGAAGCCGCCCTCAGCTCGACAAAGCACCCGCACTCGCGGCAGATTCCGTTTTCGAGACTTTCGCAGCTGCGGCAGATGTTTAACCTTTTCTGGTAGATTTCGTCAGGCGCTTTAACGTCCTCCGGCATAAGCTCTATCAGCTCGGAGACCTTTTTGTAAAGCCCGTCCACGTCGATTTCCGCAAGCAAACACCGCTTGCAGACCGGCTTGCCATCTATCGTCAGCATGTGTGCTGCCGTGCGTCAGCAAAGCTCAATCGCCACAACCGAGCATTTTGGCAGCTTAAAGCTGAGCTTTTCGCCGTCGAGCTTAACGCAGTCGCAGGTCTTAGGTGCAACGGCGTTGGGCTCTTCAAAGGTGTTGCACTTGTTGTATTCGGCGGTGAGAACCCTCGTGGTCGCGCTCTTAAAGCCGGTTCTGGGCATAGCGCAGTCAATCTCAAAGTCTTCATCAAGCGAAGCGTTTGAGATGGTTATGTGCATTCTGCCCTCGTCGTCGACCGACACCGACTGCGAAACCGCAGGCAGATACTCGCCCTCAACAAGCTGCTTGTTTTCGATATTCGAGTAGACCAGAGTTGCCTCCATGTGCTCCTTAAACATGTCGAACACGTGATATGTGGGTGTGAGCACCATCTTTTCGCCCTCGGTGAGAACGATTGCCTGCAAAACGTTTACTATCTGGGCGATATTTGCCATCTTTACTCTGTCGGAGTTGAGGTTGAACAGGTTAAGATTGATTGAAGCTAAGATAGCGTCTCTCATGGAGTTCTGCTGATAAAGGAAGCCAGGGTTGGTGCCCTCCATAACGTCTGTCCAGATTCCCCACTCGTCAACGCACAAGCCTATGCGCTTTTCGTCGTCGTACCGCTGCATAACGCCCTTCTGGTCGCGCAGAATTCTCTCCATATACCACGTTCTGGAAAGGGTGTCGTAGTATTCCTTCTTGTCGAAATCGACCGACGAGCCCTTGTGCTGCCAGTTGCCTGTTGGGATGGTGTAGTGGTGGAGCGACAAGCCCTGCATCATGCCAGGGTTGCACTTGCGCATCATGGTGTCTGTCCAGTCGGAGTCGTTCGAGCTGGGACCGCAGGCTATCTTTTGCGAGCCCCAGCCTATAAACTGCTGGAACTGTCTGTAAAGGTCGGAATAGTATTCCTTTGACATGCAGCCGCCGCAGCCCCAGTTTTCGTTGCCAATGCCGATAAACTTTACCTTCCAGGGCTCCTGTCTGCCGTTGCGCTTGCGCAGCTCGGTCATGGGAGAGTCGTTTGAGGAGGTCATATACTCAACCCAGTCATGAGCCTCCTGCACCGTTCCCGAGCCGACGTTTACCGAAACGTAAGCCTCGCAGCCAACCTGCTCGCAGAAGTCTAAAAACTCGTGAGTGCCAAAGCTGTTATCCTCGGTGACTCCGCCCCAGTTGGTGTTTACAATCTTTTTGCGTGATTCTTTGGGACCAATACCGTCCATCCAGTGATATGTATCCGCAAAGCAGCCGCCTGGCCAGCGGACAACCGGCACCTTGATAGCCTTAAAAGCCTCCACAACGTCGGTTCTGATACCTCTGACATTGGGGATGGGGCTGTCCTCGCCGACATATATGCCGCCGTATATACATCTGCCCAGGTGTTCGGAGAAATGACCGTAAATTTCCTTATTTATCTTGCTTATGCGGTTTGAACTGTCGATAGTCATCTTTAAAACTGACATAACTTACCTCCGTAGTTAAATTATTTATGGGACAAAGCTTTTGTCCATCATGTTAATTGTACCTTTAAATTAGTAAGCTGTCAACAGGTTTTGAAAAGATTTTGTTAACATATTCTACTGAGTTCTTTAACTTTTATAGGATAAAATCAGCAGGAAACATCAACAACTTTTCTATATACAGCGCGCTATCCATGCATATAGTCAACTTCGATTCCATTGGGCAATGAGGATTTGTCAATTTTGACTGCCCACGAGGGTACTTCCAGCGTAAGCTTTAGGTGGGTTGAAAACTTGCTGACTCTGCGGAATTGGCGTGCAAGGACGCTTCGCTCCTTCGGGTGAGCCGTTTGTGGTCTGTCCGGCTGACTGCGGGGATGTGGGAGGACACTTCGCTACACAGGGTGAGCCGTTTGATATCTGTCCCACTGCCTGCAGGAGTAAGGGGGATGACCC
>USEH01000174.1 GCA_900553675.1 uncultured Ruminococcus sp.
GAATCACTTTATTGCGGATTCTGCGGCAGCAGCTTTGATGTATAGATTTTCTGAGATTTCTAATGTAGCATTATTCCTGCTTTTCAAGCCATTCGTCCATAGCTGCTGAAAGGCTTGCTTTCTTTTCTTCAAGATCAGCGCAAAGCTCGGTCATTTTCTGATAGTCAGAAGCTACCTCCGGCTGGCATATTAGCTCCTCAAGCTCCTTAATTTCGGCTTCAAGACATTCAATCTTTGCTTCAAGTTCCTTGATTTCCTGCTTTCGTCTGACGTCTTCGGCACGCTGGCTTTTGGTGCGATACTGAGTTTTGGCAGCTTTCTTGGACGACGCTTCCGCTGCATTTGCAGCTTCAAGCTCCTTGGCAGCAAGATAATCGTCGTAGTTGCCCTTGTATTCGCGGGTTTCACCGTTTTTGACCTCAACTATACGCGTCGCTATTTTGTTAAGAAGATACCTGTCGTGCGAGACAAATATTATTGTTCCGGTATACTCCGCAAGAGCGTTTTCAAGAACCTCTTTAGAAGAGATATCCAGATGGTTGGTGGGCTCGTCCAATATAAGAACGTTTCCGCGCCGAAGCATCATAAGTGCAAAGCTGAGCTTGGTTTTTTCACCGCCGCTTATTACACCAACCGGCTTAAATACGCTTTCTCCGGACAGAAGCACACTTCCCAGAACATTTCTCACCTGCAAATCGGTCATGGCAGGATATCTCGAGTGAATCTCCTCAATTACGGTGTTCCGCACGTTGAGCTGTTCGTTTTTCTGGTCGAAGTAAGCAATTTTAACATTCTGCGCCCAGTATATCTTTCCTTTCGAGTGAGGGTTGATATTCTGAATCGATTTAAGAATTGACGATTTGCCCGCACCGTTCGGACCGATAATTCCAACTCTGTCTCCGCGCCTTACAGCAAGCGAAAAGCTGTTTATGAGAGTGCGTTTGCCATCGTCAACCGAGATGTCTATATCCGTGGCTTCAAAGACTTCCTTTGGCGGCTCGATATCGTATTCAAGCTTGATTTTTGCAGGCTTGTGATAAACGTGCGGCTTCTCAACGGCGTTTTCGACGATTCTGTCAAGCATATGCTGCTTCGACTTTGCAGCCTTTGCGCTGGTTGCGCTGACGCGGTTCTTGTCTATAAAAAACTGAAGCTCTTTCATTTTTGCCTGCTCAGCTTCGTAAATTTTCTCCTGACGTGCGACCTCTGCTTTCTTTTCCTCGACAAATTTTGAGTAGTTTCCAGGATATGATTTAAGCTTTTTGTACTCGATTTCGCAAATGCGGGTGCATAGCTTATCCAAGAAGTACCGGTTGTGCGAAACGGTGAGTATTGCGCCCTTGTAGTCTTTGAGATAGTCTTCGAGCCACTGCATGGTTTCAAGGTCCAGATGATTGGTTGGCTCATCCAGAATGAGCAGGGAGGGAGCCTCCAAAAGCTGCTTGCACAGTGCAAGCCTTGTGCGTTCGCCGCCTGAAAGCGAGTTTACCGAACGGTCAAGGTTAAATCCTCCGAATCCCATGCCGTTGAGGACTGTTTTGATTTTGACGTCGATAATATAGCCGTCGTTGTTTTCATAGTGCGAGCTTAGGCGGGTGTATTCTGCCTCAGCGTCTTCAAGCTCCTTGCCTGAAAGGGAGGAAAGCTTGTTTTCTATTTCGCTCATACGGGCATATTCCTCGTCAAGAGCGGCAAAAGGCTTTCTCATTTCCTCGGCAATAGAACATTCCGCAGAAAGTCCGACGCCCTGTTCGAGATATCCTATTCTTGTATTTCCGGAATATGATATGCTTCCTGAGCCGTCGGGAGCCTTGTCCCAGCTGATTTTTTCGGTTATGATGGATAAAAGCGTTGTCTTTCCGCAGCCATTCACTCCGACAAGCCCGATCCGCTCGCCCTCGTTTATGGTGAGGCAGATGTTTTCGAGTATAGACTCGCCATTGTAGTATTTATATATGTTTTCCAGTGATATAAGCATAGCTGTTCTCCAAATAATGTTGTAATAACGTCAGAATCGCACGACTGCACAGGTTCAGCCGAAGCTAAATCTGAGCGTTACGGATATATTATAGTACGTTTATCTCGATTTGGCAAGTAAGTGTTGATTTTTTTCTTTGAGTGTGCTATAATAAATCGATTATTGTGATGTAGTATGCGGAGATGATGGCATGAGGATTTTGGGAATAGACCCCGGATATGCAATTGTTGGCTTCGGCGTTTTAGAGTACGACGGCAGAAGCTTTTCGGTTGTGAACTTTGGTGCTATAACAACTCCGGCGGGCATTCCGTTTGATGAGCGCCTTAATATGATCTATCAGGATATGTCAAGCCTTTTCATTCAGTACAAGCCTGAGGCTATGTCTATAGAAAAGCTCTATTTCAACACAAACCATACTACTGCTATAGACGTTGCGCAGGCAAGGGGAGTAATACTTCTGTCGGCGCGGCAGAACAATGTCCAGATCTATGAATATACTCCGCTTCAAGTTAAAAATTCTATTGCAGGATACGGCAGAGCCGAAAAAAAGCAGGTTCAGGAAATGACCCGCTCGATACTTCACTTAAAGGAAGTCCCCAAGCCGGACGATACGGCGGACGCTTTGGCGCTTGCCATAACTCACGGTCACAACTCGTTTTCTCTTGCTTTTTCCGCATATAACGGCGGCAGGAATAATTGAAAGGATTGTTTACATTATGATATATAGCTTAACTGGCAGAATAATTCACTCCGGACCCGACCTTTGCGTTATCGATTGCGCCGGAGTCGGCTATGCCTGCAAAACTACTCTTAACACCTCACAGCAGATCGCAGGTCTTGACAAAGCCACCTTGTATACATATTTAGCCGTAAGGGAGGACGCTATTGACCTTTTCGGCTTCTATACCAAAGAGGAGCTTGAATGCTTTAAGCTGCTTACATCCGTAAGCGGAGTCGGTGCAAAGTTTGCGCTTGCAATTCTTTCGGGACTTACGCCTTCACAGGTTGCGCTCGCCATCGCTTCGGGAGACGTTAAAGCGTTCTCTAAAGTCAAGGGAATTGGTGCAAAAATCGCTCAGCGCATTACAATGGAGCTTAAGGACAAGATAACGAAAGAACCAATGCTTATGAGCGGGGATACTTCGCTGTCGGATATAGCAGATGTAGCAGGAAGCGATTCCGCTTCGGAGGCTGTTCAGGCGTTGGTTGTTCTGGGATATTCGCAGTCGGAAGCGGCTTCGGCTGTGGCTAAGTGCGATAAGAGCCTTGGCACAGACGAAATCATCAAAAAATGTCTGAGGCTGTTGGCTTCAAACAGATTTTAAGGGAGGTAAAACCTTGTGATAGAAACAGGCGAATTTGATTTTGAAAACAGAATGGTTGCTCCCAATACTATAAACACCGATTCGGACGAGATTGATTATTCCCTCCGCCCGAAAACGCTCAGTGAATATATCGGTCAGGAAAAGGTAAAGGAAAACCTTTCAATATATATAGAGGCGGCAAAAAAGAGGGGCGAACCGCTCGACCATGTGCTTTTGTATGGTCCTCCCGGACTGGGCAAAACCACTCTTTCGGCAATTATTGCCCACGAAATGGGTGTGAACATAAGAATAACTTCCGGTCCTGCAATCGAAAAGCCGGGCGATTTGGCTGCTTTGCTGACTAATTTGCAGGCGGGCGACGTTCTGTTTATCGACGAGATACACCGCCTTTCCCGCTCTATTGAGGAGGTTCTGTATCCCGCTCTTGAAGATTTTGCTATCGATATCATCATAGGAAAGGGTCCTGCGGCGCGCTCGATAAGAATAGACCTGCCTAAATTCACCCTGATAGGTGCAACTACCAGAGCAGGTCAGCTCACCTCGCCGCTGCGCGACCGATTCGGAGTTATCCAGCGCTTGGAGCTTTATTCCAAGGAAGAACTGTGCGAAATAATCCAGCGCTCTGCGATTATTCTTGGAGTTGCCTGCGAGCGCGACGGTGCTATGGAGCTTGCTTCGCGTTCAAGAGGAACGCCGCGTATTGCAAACCGCTTTTTAAAGCGCGTAAGAGACTTTGCCGACGTTATGGGCAACGGAATTATCACCAAGGATATAGCTAAAATTGCTCTTGACCGTATGGAGGTTGACCCGCTGGGTCTTGACTCTATGGACAAGCGTATGCTTACCATGATTATAAAGGGCTATAACGGCGGACCTGTCGGTCTTGACACTTTGGCGGCGACAATAGGCGAAGAACCGAATACTATTGAGGACGTATATGAGCCGTATTTGTTGCAGCTCGGTTTTATATCAAGAACACCGAGAGGAAGAATTGCGACAAAGGCTGCGTATGACCATTTTGATATTCCGTTTGCGGA
>USEH01000175.1 GCA_900553675.1 uncultured Ruminococcus sp.
CCGCCGTTCTTTTCGACGAGCTTGAAAAGGCGCACTCCGGCGTGAGGGTGGTGCTTTTGCAGCTTCTGGACAACGGCTTTCTAACCGACAGCTCCGGAAGAAAAGTGTCCTTTAAAAACACCATTGTAATAATGACGACAAATGTCTCTTCAAAGGCAAACGCCTCCTGCGGCTTCGGAGCAAGCAGCTCTCAGAGTGCGCCCAGAGATTCGCTTTCAAAGACATTTTCATACGAGCTTATGAACAGAGTTGACGCGGTTTGCCCGTTTTCAAAGCTTTCTCAGGCGGACTGCGTTAAGATTGCGGATATATGCCTTGGCGAGCTGAAATCAAGGGCGGAAGCCGCCGGAACAAAGATTGCATTTGATGAAAGCGTGGCAGAAAAAATAGCAGCAAGCGCGCAGTCGGACAGCTACGGCGCGCGAGAGACAAAAAGGGAGATAGTCCGGCAAATAGAAAATCCCCTTGCCGACGCCATGATAAAAGGCTCAAAGCAGATATACTGCTTTGTCGGCGACAAGGGGATAGAGCTAAGCGAACACAGCGATACCGCCCAAAACAAGCAAAAGGTGACGGCGGATATCATATAGGATAACGGCAGAGAATCCTAAAAGGGATCAAACGCCTGTCTCAGATTCGACGCGCCCACTATCTCAATTCCGGGATGGGGGCGCAGAGATTTTAGCGAGTGGCGGGGCACTATGCATTTTTCAAAGCCCATGCGCTCCGCCTCCTGAATCCTGAGGTCAAGGTGCGAAACGCTGCGGATTTCTCCGCCCAGACCGACCTCGCCGAAGGCAATAACATTGTCTCCGATGGGCTTGTCCTTAAGCGAGGAATAAAGAGCCATTGCAACCGGCAGATCCGCCGCAGGCTCGTTTATGCGAAGACCCCCGACTATGTTGACATAAACGTCTAAATTGCCGAAATAGTAGCCCATCCGCTTTTCCATAACGGCAAGAATCAGCCATACTCTGTTGTAATCAAATCCGGTGGCGACTCTTCGCGGAGCCTGCATACTGCTTTTGGTCACAAGCGCCTGAATCTCGGCAAGAATCGGGCGCGATCCCTCCATCGCACAGGCGACGCAGCAGCCCGAAACGCCGGAGGGTCTGCCGGAAAGAAGCATCTGCGAGGGGTTGGGGACTTCGCAAAGTCCCGAATCCCTCATTTCAAAAACGCCTATTTCGTTGGTAGAGCCGAAACGGTTTTTGGCGGCTCTGAGCATCCTGTAGGACAAATTCCGCTCGCCCTCAAAGTATAAAACCGCGTCGACGATATGCTCCATGACCTTAGGACCTGCAATTGCACCGTCCTTGTTGACATGTCCGACGATAAAGAAGGGTATCTCCTCGCTTTTTGCCGTTCTCATGAACAGACCGGTACACTCCCGCACCTGAGTTATCGAGCCTGGAGTGGAGTTAATTTCGTGTATGGACATGGTTTGAATAGAGTCGATAATGACGATATCCGGCTTGTTCTGGGATATCGTTTCGCAGATCGACTGAGCGTCGGATTCTGCCAGCAGATAAAGATTTTCGCTGTCGACCCCAAGCCTCTGCGCCCGCAGCTTTATCTGACGGACCGATTCCTCTCCTGATACATAAAGGATATCCCTGCTTTTGCCGAGGTATTGGCATATCTGCAAAAGTAGAGTTGACTTGCCTATGCCGGGTTCTCCTCCTAAAAGGACTATCGAGCCCTTTACAAGCCCTCCGCCCAACACCCTGTCAAGCTCGGATATTCCGGTTTTATACCGAACCTCGTCGCCGGAAACGTCCGCGTCGGCAAGCTGGACTATTTTATCCGCCAGGTCAACGCCGGAGCGGTTTTTTGCAATAGTTGCCTTGGTCTGCGGGAGAATCTCTATCTCCTCGAGAGTGTTCCAAGCCCCGCAGGAGGGACATCTGCCGTTCCATTTCGGAGTTTCAGCTCCGCACTCGCGGCAGACGTATGCACTTCTGGATTTTGGCATATTGATACCATTCCTTTCTTTGAACGTCCTTTGTATGTAGGATTTAAATGTCTGATGTCATGCTGAAAACGTATTCGCAGATACCCTCAAAAAGCGAAAACGCCATCATGCTCTGATACTCCTCCGACTCCAGCTTATCCGCCTCCGCCTGATTGGATAAGAACCCACATTCAGCCATCACCGCGGGACACTTGGCAAAGTGCAGAAGATATATTTCGTCGCCGACCGGCTTGGTTTCGCGCTGATTTTCAGGCTGTAGATTTGAGACGATGGAGTGCTGCAAGATACCCGCAAGCCGCTCGCTGTCTGCACTTCCTTCGGGATAAAACATCTGCGCGCCGTAATACTTGGGGTCGGTAAACTGATTCTGGTGGACGGATACAAATATCGCGTTGGGGACGGAATTGACTATCTTAAGCCTGTTTTCCATGTCCGATTTTTTCTGTTTGCCAAGACCTGTTATGCCGATATCGTGAATCGATTTGTCGCTGTCGCGGGTGACAACGGTGTCGAAGCCTGCCGCGCGGAGCATTTCGCGCAGCTTAAGCATAATGCTTAGGTTGATGTTTTTTTCCTCCGCTCCGTTTATACTTACACAGCCGCTGTCGATTCCGCCGTGACCGGCGTCTAAAATTATAACCGGCAGACCCGCGCCGCTGTCGGTTTGAATCGCCCTTATAGGCTCGTCGTAGGTGGAAATGAATCCGAATACCAGTAAATATGCGCAAAGAAGCACAATCAATGCGCCGATGCGGTTTGCCCAAAGCTTTTTCAACATAAGAAAACCTCCGAAATCTGTTGCGGAAACCGCCGTTCTGGTCGGGCGATTTCCTTTTGTACAAACTTATGAGGTTGTCTTATATTTTAGACTAATTCGGGATTATTTTCCGTATAAAAACTTTTCCTTAACGTCTATGTGCTTGTATCCGATAAGAAAAGCTAAGTAGCAGGTTACAAGGAACACCAGCGGCAGAACCGTCGCGATTGCCATGGCTCCCCAAGAAAGCTGCTCGATAGGCACCGGCACCGACATAACAACGTCGTTTATCTTTTCAACCGTGTTCGGTGCGGCAAGATATGTCCATGGGACAAAGTAGAAGGTAAGCGTTTTATAGTAGGGGTAAAAGTCGAAGCCTAAAACGCCTAATTTCGACAGATAAAGCAGTATTACAAAGATATAATTTATTGCCGTGGGGACGGCTCCCAGTGCGAGACCGAAGGATGAATTGTCCCCAAGCTTATTTCTGTCATCATATACAGCCATCTTTTTTCCGAGCTTCCACGCAAAATCGCCGTAGATGCACACGCACGCTCCGACCGAGCATATTCCGAAGGCAAAGCACATTATTACTCCGAATTTTTCGTAGCAGGTCTGGAAGAACAGAATTATAAATCCCGACGCCAGCCAGCATACTATGAGAAAAAGCGCGGATTTTATCAGCGAGGTCGATTTTTTCATTTTATCAAGGTTCCTTTCATAAACTATCAAAAACGATATCCGGTATTAATAGGTCTATTATATAACAAATCTTTTGATAAAACAATATCTTTAAAAAATTTCTTGCGTGATGAATAGTTATTAAGCCACGGGAGATAATATTCCAAGGAAAATTCCGAAATTTAGCAGATTTAGTGGCGAAAGGAAGGCTTGCTATGTCGAAATCAAGAAAAGAAAAGGTAAAAATATATAAGCCCAAGAACGAGGTAGAGCCGGTATTTAAGACCAATGTTATAGTCGATAATTTTACCGACGACAACGGCAGGGTTTACAACCGCTCGGAGGAAAACATCCTGCTTTCCAAGAAAGAAGTTGATGAAAACCACAAATAAATCTTGAAAACCGCTCCTGAATGTAGTATAATAAAATTTCAGAGTAGCGAGATTTTGCTCCACCGAATATTATGTAGAAGTACAAATATTCGGGGGAGGAATCTTTTTTGATAAATAACTGGTGTTTCGAGCTTTTGGCTGCGCTTATTCTTATCGCTTCGACTCTTTTGGCAGTGCTGCTGATAAGAGTTGCAGCAAGGTCGGCAGGACATATTTCAAAAGGCCGCAACCCGTCTGCGGAGACGGTGATATACTACAGCTCAGAGTGCGAGTGCTTTGAAGCCGCCGTTTCATGTTTGGTAAAATCGTCGGCGGCAAGGGCGTTTGATCTTCGCATAAGGGTTGTCGATACCGAAAAGACCGACCAGTCGCGAAAATATCTTGCGGCTCTTAGAAATAAGCTGAAAATCGAGTTTGAAATTGAGTGACTGCGCTGTAAGGGGGCGGGGGAGACGGAAAAAAGAATAGATCCGGAAACCA
>USEH01000176.1 GCA_900553675.1 uncultured Ruminococcus sp.
GCTGCATAAATAAGAGCTGTCTTTTTTATAAACGTCTTTAGTCTGCCTGAGTTTTTGGAATACCTTGATATCAAAAAGAACCCCGAAGTCATAAAGAAAAACGGCACTGCAATTCTTGCAATTATCCTTGTCAGAATAAAATCAGCTGTTTCAGAATAAGTCAGCAACGGCGAGGTGTGGATAGTCATAACCATAAACGCCGCAATGAGTCTGAAATAATCTATACCTGTATACGCTCTTTTACTGTTCATGGCTTTCTCCATATTGTAACAACAAAGCCGTCTACGTTGTTTCCAGATACCTGATAAACGGTGTTATCCGGAAGAGTGATCACGGTTTTTCCGGATACGTCCGTCTCAACATAGAATATTTCAACCGCCGCGCCGTTTCTGACTATATTGAGATGCTCACCGCCGCAGGAAAATCGCTTGACGTAATCTATATACTCCTCTAAAACCATGCCCTTTTCATACATGACTATGGAATGCTGATATCCCACATACCTGAAATGCCAGGGTTCATGACCTATGCCTGTGATATACTCTTTGTTCTTCTGATAGCGCTCGATAAAGCCGTATTTCGGAGCAAGCTTTCTGAATTGTTCACAGATTCCATCGTAAGGAAAATCGGGACAGATAAAGTCGATATCCTCCTTGTTAAGCCCCAGATCTATCGCAAGTCCGGTCTGATGCTCGCTGTGGTTCGGAAGCGCGACAAATTTTTCGGTGAACTCCCTGCCGCTGTCTATCAGGGATTTTTCGTAGATATCCGTCTGCTCCTTAAAAGAACGGTATCCGCTTACAGGGACAATATCTCCCCTGCTGCCGAGCTTGTCTAAAACCATCTGCAAAATATTGACCGCTTCCCTTTTCATAAGGATATCGGGATATTTTGGGTCAACAGCAGTCAGATCCTTTTCTTCCGATGTTTTTAGACCGTAATCTGCATTGACAAGAATCAGGTTGCCCTCGTAAATTTTATCGTTGGAAAGTATTACATTGATCATATGTACAGCCCTATAAGCCTGTCCAGCATCTGCGAAAATGACAGACCTATTCCTTTCATCATATTGGGATATCTGCTGTGCGAAGTAAATCCCGGGATGGTGTTGACCTCATTAAAGACTATTTCACCGGACGGTGTTAAAAACATATCCACTCTTGCAAATCCGGAACAGCCGAGCGCACGATAGATTACAGCTGCAGTTTCCTGAATCCGCTTTTCTGTTGCTGCATCGATTCTTGCCGGCATATGGATTTTTGAGGATTTAAGCGTGTATTTTTCCTCATAGTCGAAAAAGCCGTCCGAAAGCTCTATTTCGTCTACCCTTCCGACAATCAAACCACTTATACCCATAATCGCGCAGCCCACCTCAAAGCCTTCTACCGCTTCTTCAACTATGATATTGCTGTCAAATTCAAAAGCAAGAGTAATTGCGCTTTCAAGTCTGCTTTCATCACAGACCTTTGTGATCCCGAAGGACGAGCCCGCCCTTACCGGCTTTACGAAAACAGGGAATTTCAGGCTTTTTGAAACTTCCAGCACTGCTTTTTCCCTGCTATAAGTATCAAACGACAGCGACTTTGGGATATCCACTCCAAAGCTGCCTGCCAGTCTGTGCGCTCTATCCTTATCCATGCATAGTGCAGACGATAAGGTATCGCAGCCGACAACTGGTATTCCCGAAAGCTCAATCATTCCCTGCACAGTACCGTCCTCACCGTTTCTGCCGTGAAGCACCGGAAATACCAAATCTACCTTTACCAGCAAATACTTACCTCCCGAAAGCTCTAAAAAGCCGCTATCCGTGCGGCTTTGTGAAAATCCCACGGTGCGGATTTCTTCGGGATTTTCAAGCCATGTGTTGTTGCTGATTTTTTCAATATCGCCGTAATACCTGTACCAGTCACCGTTTTTTGTGATTCCTATTGGTATTACTTCATATTTATCCTTATCTATATTTTCAAGCACCGAAAATGCCGATTGCAGCGATACCTCGTATTCGGGAGAGCATCCTCCGAAAATTACCGCTATAACCTTTTTGTCCATCCTAATCTATCTCCTCGATATTAATGTTCTTTGGCAGCTCATAGCCTATCTCACAGACATTTGTGTACAATTCAAGCTGCTCTGTTGCGTCTGTCGCTATACGCGTTCTAAGGCAATTTACGACTGAGGTTTGATATATTTTTCCTTTCTTTCTTTGATACTTAACATCGCTGTTATAGATTCTGTACTCATACTCTTGCTTTTTATCAGAATATATCCAGCCGTACATAAATTCTTCATCAAAGCGTATAACTATCTGATAGCTTGCGTTTGTATTGTTTCTGACCTTTAAATCCAGCCAACCCTCGTTGATTGTAGCGTCGGTTCCGCAGGGATTGCTTTCGGTTGTAGACGGAAATGACTCCACAGCATGTCCGTGCCGCTCGACAATTTCAAGCGGAGTGTGCAAAAACATCCAGAACAGCATATTACTTATCTGACACAGTCCGCCGCCGTATGACCCCACGATTTTACCGTCAATCAGGTTTAGACCGTCCTTGTAACGCTCGCGTTTGTCGGCATACCTTGCCAGCTGCCAGAATGAAAATGTCTCGCCCGGCTTGATTACAACCTGATTCAAAGTCTTTGCAGCAAGCTTAAGATTGAACACCTTATTTTGCTGATATTTCATATCAAAGCCGCTGTTTTGGTTAAGCATCAGCGAAGACGTTCCGAACACCTCTTGCGGAAGAATATCCTTTCTGATTTCCTTGGCATAGCGGTTTCCGTCGAACCTCATTTTGATGTAGAACAGCTTTTTTCGCTGCCATCGCCGCAGAGGAAGCAAAAACGGAAATATCTGCGTTAATCTTTTTCTTGACATAAAAAATCACCCCTTAGTCTGATACTTAAATTCTATCAGACTAAGAGGCGACAGGTTTGCGCTTGATATAACGGATTTCTTATATTTTTATAAAGCAATTCTTACGATTTTCCTACGACGCAGGAATTATAACCTCAAATTCAACAATTTCGTTTTCGCTTTTTGCTGAGATTGAGCCGTGGTGCAGCTCGACGATCTGCTTGGCGATTGCAAGTCCTAACCCTGCGCCGCCGCTGCGTGTACTGCGCGACGAGTCGAGGCGGTAAAACTGCTCAAAAATTCTGTCGAGCTTTTCTTTCGGGATTGTGTTGCCGCTGTTTGTGAATTTAATGCTCAAAACATCGCCGCTTCGCTTTACGGCAATGCTGATAACGCTGTTTTCAAAGCTGTAATTTACGGCGTTTCTTAGTAGATTGTCAAAAACTCTCTGCATTTTGTCAACATCGCACCGAATCATTGTATCGGGCGCGATTTCGAGACTGCAGGTAAGATTCTTATCGGCGAACATCGGTTTAAACTCAAACGTCAGCTGTTCAAGCAGGCGCGTTAAGCTTACCTTTGAATACTCCAAAGTGATATTTGAAAGATTGAACCTTGCTATTTCAAAAAATTCGTTGATAAGGTCTTCAAGCCGTTCAGCTTTTTCTAAGGATATCGAAAGGTACTTTTCACGCAGTTCCGGCGATATCTCCTTTTCATCGCGTAGCAGGGTAAGATAGCCTATTACCGACGTCAGCGGGGTTTTGAGGTCGTGGGCAAGATACATTATCAAATCATTTTTCCGCTGGATAGCGTCATCGGCAAGCTTTGCGTTCATGCGTGACTGCTCCAGCGCAAGATTCAGCTCGTTCTGAACGTTGGCAAGCTCGGGCGAAAGCTCAATAGGCTCATCAGAACGTTTTGTAAGGCTTTTTGCCGCTTCTACAACGTCATCCAAATATCCAAGAGGTCTGCTTATTGTAAAATACAGGATTGCAAGCGTACCCACAAAAAATCCGACCACTATTATGAACGGTGAAAGGCTTTCTAACAGTTTGAGAAAAAGATACAGCGTGTCGCCGGGCTGCCAAGTAAACAAGGAGCAGACAAAATAGCCGATAAAGAACCCGCCAACAAGAAAAAGCACCAATAAAAGCTCGCTGATGACAAATCGTAAGAGCAGTCTGCTTGTAAGCGCAGAATAGCTGCGTTTTGACTTTCTACTTTTCAATTGTATATCCCACTCCCCAAACTGTTTTTATAAACTTTGGATTTCTTGCAGGCTCGTTCAGCTTTTCGCGGAGTCGCCCGATATGTGCCATTACGGTATTGTTGTTTGACAGAAACTTCTCTCCCCAAACGCTTTCAAAAAGCTCCTCCGAGGATATTACCTTTCC
>USEH01000177.1 GCA_900553675.1 uncultured Ruminococcus sp.
TTCTGATGATCGCCAAGTATTTTGAGCGGATCGGAGACCATGCCACTAACATCGCAGAGTGGGTGGAGTATTCCATCACAGGAGTGCATATTGAAGATTAAATTGGGAGAAAAATGATGATCTATCTGGTAGAAGATGATAACAGCATTCGGGAGTTAGTGGTTTATACCCTTCAAAGCACAGGCTTTGAAGCCAGGGGATTTGCCTGTGGAGCGGATTTCTGGGAAGGCATGAAGGAGGATATGCCGGAACTGGTGCTTTTAGATATTATGCTTCCGGACGAGGATGGGCTTTCCATTTTGAGAAAACTGCGTGGAACTGCAGCAACTCAGAAGCTTCCGGTGATGATGCTGACAGCGAAGGGAACAGAATATGATAAAGTGATCGGATTGGACAGTGGAGCGGATGATTATCTGCCGAAACCATTTGGCATGATGGAACTGGTATCCAGAGTGCGGGCGCTGCTTCGCCGGACTGCGGCTACCCCGGAGAAGGTGCGGAAATTCTATCAGATAGGGCTGGTTTCTGTGGATGTGGAAAAGCATGAGGTGCTGGTGGACGGAAAACCGGTAACACTGACATACAAAGAGTTTGAGCTGCTTTGTTACCTGATGGAGAATGAAGGGATCGTGTTATCCAGAGACCGTCTGCTGTCCAAGATCTGGGGCTATGATTTTGATGGCGAGACCAGAACCGTGGATGTCCATATCCGGACCTTACGCCAGAAACTGGGAATCGGAGGAAGCATCATTGAAACCATCCGCGGTGTGGGATATAAAGCGGATTCCTGTGGAAAGAGAGAGTAGAGTTGATGAAAAAGAGAATTTACAGAAATATGTGCCTGGTGACGCTGGTGGCAATTCTGTTTTCTGCGATTCTGACTTCCTTCTTATATTATCAGAACCTTGAAAAACAGATGCGTCAGGAGCTGGTGACAGAGGCAAAGTACCTGGAAGCGGGAATGGATCTTTCAGGCGAATATTATTTGACGAATATTACAAAAATCATGAATAGTTCCAATCGGAACCGGATTACCTGGGTAGCGGCAGACGGTACAGTATTGTTTGATAATATGGCAGATGCTTCTACGATGGAGAACCACAAAGACCGCCCGGAGATCCAGATGGCTCTGAGCAGCGGTTCCGGCCGGGAAAGCCGGATGTCCAGTACCTTATCGGAGCAGACCTTTTACTATGCAAAAAAGCTTGCAAACAACAGCGTTTTGAGAATATCGACCAGCAGAATGACCGTTCCGGCGCTGATTTTAGGTATGCTCCGCCCGATACTGATTATCGTTGCAGCGGCGCTTGTGCTTTCTCTTGTCTTTGCTTCGAGAATGTCTAAAAAGATAGTCCAGCCGCTTAACAGCCTGAATTTAGATAATCCGCTTGAAAACAACGCCTACGACGAGATATCTCCCCTGCTGACCCACATCGAGCAGCAGCAAAGGCAGATAGCGCGCCAGAAGGAAAAGCTTGCAGCAAGCAAGCGCGAGTTTTACGCGGTAATCAAAAACATGAATGAGGGTCTTGTCCTTTTAAACAATAAGAACGAGATTATAAGCATTAATCCCGCGGCTGAAAGCTTTTTGGAAGCAAACGGCGACGCTTTGGGCAAGGATTTCATTATGATAGAACGAAGCCGCGATATAAGCTTATGTCTTGAAGAAGCGTTTTCATCGGGAAAGAGCGTTTTGGAAACGCAGAGAAACGGCAGAGTATATCAGCTTAATTTCAGTGCTATAGAAGAGGACAGCGAAAAAACCGGCGTTGTTATTCTTATATTCGATATAACAGACAAATTCTTTGCCGAAAGGAACCGGCGCGAGTTCACCGCAAACGTCTCGCACGAGCTTAAAACGCCCTTGCAGACAATTATGGGAAGCGCTGAGCTTATCGAAAACGGTCTTGTAAAGAAAGAGGACGTTGGCGGATTTGCTTCTAAAATCAGGCAGGAGGCTTCGCGGCTTGTATCTCTTATCGACGACATAATCAGGCTTTCCCAGCTCGACGAAGCCGAGGATCTGCCCAGCGAGGATCTGGATTTATACGAGCTTGCCAAGAGTCAGATAGATCTGCTTGCTCCTGTTGCCAACAGCAAGGGTATATCGCTGAAGCTTAGCGGCGAGAGCTTTACCGTATCGGTAGTTCGCAGGCTTACTCAGGAGATTATATACAACCTCTGCGAAAATGCTATCAAATACAACAAGGACGGCGGCAAGGTTGACATAAGCATTGAAAGCGATTTAAACGAAGCCGTTATCAGGGTCGCAGACACAGGAATAGGAATACCGCCGGAGCATCAGGCACGGGTTTTCGAGCGGTTCTATCGGGTTGACAAGAGCCATTCAAAGGAGACGGGCGGCACCGGTCTGGGGCTTTCAATCGTAAAGCACGCTGTTCAGTATATGAACGGAACCATCCACCTTGAAAGCAGGTTCGGAGAAGGCACCACCGTTACGGTAAGACTGCCGAAATAAAATAATTAGTTTTCAGTCGCTTCTGCGAAAATTTCATCGCAGAAGCGATTCCATTTTTGCTCATATTCGCTGCGACTGATAAGGCTCATGTCATATGGAGTATATACGCCGCTTTTTTGGGCTTCATCAACAAAGCGGTACACCCAATCATCGGACGTTTCTATCACGGCTCGGACGGTTGTCCAACCATTCATAACTGCATAGTAAAGGCGTGTGTGACCGTCGAGAGATATATACCGGTCTTCATACGGCATTACTTGAATGATTATATCCTGCGGCTGATGAATGAAGGTTCTGATTGCTTCGATTTTTTCGGAATCGACATAGAACTGAGAAGGTTGGATTTGCTCCAGGTTCAGCTCAAATATATCTGCCTGAGGATATTCTTTAATGATATTCCCTTTATCATCGTAAAAGCGGGTAATATGCGGCGCAAAAAAGCGATATTGGTTAATCAGTGGCAGAAAAGCAGCAGGGTTTTCTCCCCTAACAACTGCTTCGCGCTCGGAGATAATCTCAATTTCGTATGGGATTCCGTCCGCTAAAAAGCAGCCGTGCTGATTTAAGACGTTTTGCAAAAATCGAGGGTCGTTATATGTGTTGATTCGTTTTATTTCCATTTTATTTGATAGATACCTTTCGTTTTGTCCTGCTAATTATATCAATATTTCTTATGAAAATCAACTATAAAACCCATACGGTTTTTTGTGATTTTGAGTTGCCAAAGACGGCATATTGTGCTATAATTCTCATAAAGAAAGGACTGATAACATGAAAAATATAACTCTTGGCAGCACAGGCATAACAACCCCTCAGAACGCATTTGGCGCATTGCCGATACAGCGGGATGATATGGACAGCGCAATAAAGCTTCTGCGCCGCGCATACGATGGCGGTATAACTTTTTTTGACACCGCAAGGGCATATTCCGACAGCGAAGAAAAAATAGGCAACGCACTTTCGGACGTCCGCAAAAATATATTTATTGCCACTAAAACTATGGCTTTAACTCCCGATGAAATGAAGCAACAGCTTGAAACATCGCTAAGCCTTTTGAAGACCGACTACATAGACATATATCAGTTCCACTGCGCTCCGAGGTGCATATCGCCAGACGATGGAAGCGGAATGTATGAACAGATGCTTGATTTTAAACGTCAGGGCATTGTCAGGCATATTGGCATAACCGCACACAAGATAGGTGTTGCGGAGGAAAGCATAGAATCCGGGCTTTATGAGACCTTGCAGTTCCCTTTCAGCTATCTTTCGGGCGAGCGCGAGCTTGCTCTTGCGGAAAAGTGCCGCGAAAAGAACATGGGGCTTATAGCTATGAAGGGCTTGGCTGGAGGTATCATCACCGATTCAAAAATGGCTTATGCGTTTATAGGACAGTTTGACAACGTTCTGCCGATATGGGGAATTCAGCGCGAAAACGAGCTTGATGAGTGGCTTTCATACATGGAAAACCCGCCTGCTATGACCGACGAAATCGCGGCGGCTATAGATAAGGACCGGCAGGAGCTTGCCCACAATTTCTGCCGCGGCTGCGGCTACTGCATGCCCTGCCCCGCAGGGATCGAGATCAATAACTGTGCCCGGATGTCCCTTATGATCCGCCGGGCCCCCAGAGAGGC
>USEH01000178.1 GCA_900553675.1 uncultured Ruminococcus sp.
CCCGCCAGCCGAAATTGTACACTCCCATGGCAATAGCCGGAATCAGCGCAATAACAACGTCAAGCATTATGCTTGCGGTTGTTTCCTTCGCTCTTATATGGGGCGAAAGTGAAACATTATATAGCTTCGACATAAATTATCTTTCCTTTCTACCCATACGGTTATTTCTTTACCGCCGCTTTTTTCTTTTCGGCTAAAACGTGCCTCTTTGCGACGGATATCGACTGCGAAAGTCTCCTTCTTGCGGGACAGATATATGTGCAGCAGCCGCAGCCGATACATTCAAGACCGCCGAGCTTTTCAAACACGTCGTACTTGTAATTGTCGGCAGAGTTTTTAAGCTTTGCGGGCATAAGCCTTTCGGGGCAGACCTCTAAGCACTTGCCGCACCTTATGCAGGCACTTGGATTCATGCTTGCAACGTCGTCGTGTGCAAGGCAGAGTATGCAGGAGGTAGTTTTGGTGACCGGCTGGTCGAGATCCGAAACCGAGCCGCCCATCATCGGACCGCCGAAAATAACCTTTTCAGGCTCTTGGGTAAAGCCGCCTGCCGCCTCGACAAGCTCGTTTGCACATATTCCCAGAGGCACCTCAAAGTTAGAGGGGTGAACGATATCGTCCCCCGTGACGGTTACAACCCTTGAAATTAAAGGTGTGTTATAGGCAACAGCGTCGGCAACTGCCAGCAGCGTTGCGTAGTTTATAACAACGCAGCCCGCGTCTGCCGGAAGCTTTTTAGAGTTTATCTTTCTGCCGGTAACTGCGCTTATGATAACTCTTTCGCCGCCCTGAGGGTACTTCTTTTTAAGCGGCTGAACATACATCCGCTCGCTTCCCTCAACGGCTTCCGAAAGCTTTTGGATTCCCAAAGGCTTATTTGATTCAATCGCAAAAACGCCCTTTGCATTCTCAAAAAGCTTTAAAAGGATTTTAAGACCTAAAACCGCCTTTTCGGTCTGCTCTATCATAAGGCGATAGTCGCAGGTGATATAAGGCTCGCACTCCGCACCGTTTACTATAACGTAGTCGATTTTAGAATCGTCCTTAACGGCAAGCTTAACGCTTGTTGGAAAGCCCGCTCCGCCCATTCCTACAAGTCCGGCGTGCTTTATTGCCTCCTTAATTTCATCCTTGGAAAGCTTTTCGTAATCTCTTGCTTCTCCCAAGCCCTCCACGGCTTCGTACTCATTGTCATTTTCAACGATTACAGCCACGACCTCGTCGCCGTTGCCGGTTATAACCGGACCTACCTTTTTAACCGTTCCCGAAACCGAAGCGCAGATATCCGCGGAGACAAATCCCCCCGCCTCGGCAATCGTCTGACCGACAAGCACCCTGTCCCCCGGCTTTACAATCGGCTTTGCGGGCGCGCCTATATGCTGGCTCATGAGATATGTAAGCTCGCCCTTTGGCGAAAGTCTGGTTATAGGCGAATCGCAGGAAAGCTCTTTGCCGTCATAAGGGTGAACGCCGCCCTTAAAGGTTCTGGTTTTCATTTAAGCCTCATCCCTTTCTTATTAATATATAAACAATAATATATAGTCAATACGAAGTTATTATATCATAACATTTCGACAATATCAATTCTTTTTGAGAAAATAAAAGCTCTTTGCCATAAATTCTTAAAAAAAGACCAGCCTACTGCCGTCATAAAAACGACAATAGGCTGAGTTTATAATCTCGGAGTGTCAGTCAAAGATTATTTTCCCTGATAAAAGCCGTTGCAGGAAAGGAAGGAGTAAAGCTGTTCGCCGTGCTGCTGTTCCTCTGCCTGAATGTGGTTTAGCACCTTTCTTGCGTTGGGGTCGCCGAACTCGAACACGCTTACATCATAGAGCGAGGAAACATGCTTCTCGGTCGACAGCATATCGCTGGCAAGGAACTTGTCGATATCGGCAGACTGCTGGTCGGCATACTGAATCTTTTTGCACCAGCCGTTGTTCTCGTTCTTTAAGGGACCTGAGGGTACTGCGGGGACGGTGCCGTTGAGCATTGCGCTGATGGTGTTATAGTGGTTCTGCTCCACCTTTGCAATGCTGCAAAACAGATCCTTAAGCTCCTGCGAGCAGGCGTCGTTTGAGTACTTGGTGTACTTGTCAACGCATAGCTGCTCCTGATCCTTTAAGTCCTTTAAAAGTCCTGTTTCTTTCTGGGTTAAATTCATAACGATATCTCCTTTTCATTAAGATACCGTTATTATTGCCCGGGATTGGCTGAATATTCGCTTAGTATTCAAGTTGTGCAGTATACATTTTGACTGTGCTATATAAAAGATGGTGGGATAATTTGCGATGTGCGTTCAAACTGCACATCTTTCTGCTTTAGCAACTTCCATACTCTTATCATGATAAATACAGTTGGAATAAACGCTAATATATCAGCAATCGGTGCTGCCCAGAAAATACCGGTAACTCCGAACTTCAAAGGAGCTATCAGCGAAGCGATTATCAGAAAAACATCACGAAGCATTGACAGCGGAGCCGCCAGATGTGCTTTGCCGATTGATTGTAAGAATATCGCGCAGACCTTTTGCAGGCAGGTAAACAGTATCAGCGACAAATAAATACGCAGACATGCCGTTGCAAATTCAAGATAAAGCTCGCCGTCAGAGCCAAACATCATTATAAACGCCTTCGGAAACAGCTCAATGAGCAGAGTTGCCACAATGCAGACTATGGCTGTATACATAAGAATCAGCTTTAAAAGCTCTCTTACTCTTGAATAAAGCCTTGCCCCGTAATTGTAACCGACAATCGGCTGTGCTCCGGCGGCTATGCCTATGGCAATATTAAGAATTATCTGGAAAAGCTTCATAATAACAACGAACGCCGAAAGCGGAATAACCCGACCGTAAGGCGAAAGCGCGCCGTACTCGACAAGCAGAATGTTGTTTATTACAGTAATAACAACGATAGAAAGCTGCGTTAAGAAGCTGGAAGTTCCAAGTGCCATAATCTGTCTTAAAAGTCTGCCGTCCGGAGCAAAGCTTTTTGCGCCGATTTTGAAGCTTTTCGCGCGGGACAGATAGCTCGCACATATCAAAAAGCTTACAAACTGTCCCAAAATAGTAGCGACAGCCGCTCCGCTTATACCCATAAAGGAAATGAAAATCGGGTCGCCGATAATGTTAATAATCGCTCCGGTAAACATAGCTCCCATTGCCAGCTTGGGGCTTCCGTCTGCACGGATAATGGAGGCAAGACAGTTCTGAGCCAGTGCAAATGGCATCATCGCGTAAATTATAACGCCGTAATCCGAAGCAAGTGAAAGCGTTTCAGCATCTTTGGCACCGAGCAGTTTTAAAAGATTCTCCCCGCCGGCGTAGGCAATTGCAATAATGACAACTCCCGAAAGAAAAGCCATAAGCACGGCATTTGCAACGCCGGTATGGATTTTCTGCGTTTCCTTTTTGCCCAATGCCATGCTAAGGTATGCCGCCGCGCCATCACCAAAGAACAGTGAAACTCCCCATCCGATAACAGTTATCGGAAAGATGATTCCGGTAGCTGCGTTTCCCGCGGTACCTATCATATTGCCGACAAATATCTGGTCCACAATGTTATATAGGCAGGATATTATCAGCGATAATATGCATGGGATTGCAAACCTGCCTAATAGCTTTGAAAGCTTTCCTTTTCCAAGATAGCTGCTTTGATTTTCTGTTTCCATATAAATCCTCCTGAAATAATATAATGATAAAAGGAGTCTTTATCCGAGAAAAGCTACCTGAAAACTGCGAAGAACAGAAAAAGCGGCGTAGAACCCTGTCGTGATTCTACGCCGCTTGGCTGTTCGACTCAATTATTTTAGCACGAAAACATCAATTTGTCAAAGCGACTTTTGTCGCAAAATACTAAAACTTTTTTCGATTTTTAGGCGATAATGCGCACAATCCGGATAATCCGGAAACAGCAACGCTCGTTTAGCCTTACAATACATCAATAATAATTATTTTATACTCTCCACATCATAAGGAGTAGTCTGATAAACAAAGTAGTTGAGCCAGTTGGAATAGAGCAGGTTGGCGTGGGCGCGCCAGGCGAACAGCGGTTCGAGCTTCGG
>USEH01000179.1 GCA_900553675.1 uncultured Ruminococcus sp.
AACTCTTTCATTGTCCTTGAACAGATAAACAACGTCCTGTCCGTTTACCTTTTTAATAAGGTTTGCAGAGATTACTATAACGTCGTGGCGCTCGTCAAGCACCAAAACGGTATCGGCTATGTTTCCGACCGCCGAAGAAGCCGGAACGCTGCCCTTGAAAGCAACGATTATATCCTCTGATTCCTCGCCCAGAACAAATTCGCCGGCTTCGTCAACCTTTGCAGCGGATGTGGCTTCGTCCCAGAGCTTGCCGGACTTGTTGCGGGTTATTTCACCGTCGTAATACTCGCCCTCGTATCTTATCTTTATGGGTCTGCCGATAAGGAACTCGGAAGCTTCGTTATTCGGGTTGATCTTTATATAAAGATCGGTAATGTCGATTATTGTTACAACGGTTTCGCCGGCATTTATCCAGTCGCCGGGAGAAAGGGTTTTAACAAACGAAACGGTTCCCGAAACGCCGGCATAGATTTTTGAAGCTTCCTTTTCGGCATAAAGCTTGTCGAGCTCGTTCTGCATAAGCTGAATATCAAGCTGTTCCTTTGCCTTTACCGTTTCAGATTCGTGCTTTTCTACAGCTATTTCATACTCCAGCTCCTCGCGGTAAACCTCAAGCTCTTTAAGCTCGATTTCCTTATCAAGCTCGTAGGTCTCGATTTCGGCTATGAGGTCGCCCTCGTTAACGCTGTCTCCGGCGGCAACATAAACGCCCTTGATATTTCCGCCGTACTCGGTGAAACGCGCGTTGTATTCAGTTCCGGACGCTATGGTTCCGGCGGTTTTTATATCCTTTACAATATCCTTTTTGGTGGCGGTGGTGGTTGTGTAGGATACCTCGCTCTCCTTGACCACGGGAGCGTCGTACACCTCTTCCTCCTCGGGGAGGAAATAGCAGCCCGACAGCGAGCTTAAAAGCATTGCCGCCGCCGCGACAAGCATAACAGCCTTTGATATTTTCATATAGACATTTCCTTTCTTTAGCTGTGCGAACATAACGCGGCGTACTATGACAATCGCGATATGTACCGTTCGCACTGTGTTATTTTTAATAATACCAAAAAACCAACCGTTTTACAAGAGAAAACACCGCAAAATGCACAATTTGCGGTGTAATATTTTTTAATATATTTTGTTTCTGAACTATTAATAAATTCGCTAATTGATTTTTACCAGCTCATCACGTGCCAGAACCTCCGAGCAGTTGTAGAACATTATCCATTCTGCCTCGGATATGTAGGATTCGTTGAGGGTTGAATCGTCGTTCAGGGCGTAATTTCCCGACCATACTGAGGCATAAAGCCAGTATGCATCATCCTTGACTATGTTTGCAGGACCCGGCAAAACGTTGCATTCGCTTATTGCAGCAGGCTTATCCCCGCTCAGTGCGGATATCCTTAACAGCGCGTTTATATGGCTTTGGTTATCCCACGCGCCGTGGCTGTAGTCGTAAATATCAAGCGAGATGATGTCGCAGTATTCGTCCCCAACGTACCAGTCGGGCTCCTGAGCGTTCCACACCCATATTATGTTATTAAGCATATGATAGGAGGTCAGGCGGGTGTAGATAAGCTTATACAGCCAAAGATAGCTTTCCTTGTCCGCGCTCCACCAGAAATCGCCGTTTCCGGCTTCGGGGAGAGGGCGGAAGATGACCGGTATATTCTCGTCGGCAAGCCTTTTCAGCTGAGCGGCGATAAGGTCTATCCCTTTAACTATTTCAAAACATTCGCCCGATATCCCGCCGCCTGCCTGAAGCTCGGTCAGCTTGTCGGCGGACAGCTTTGCTATTTCATGGGTTGTAACCGCGTTTTTAAGCTTAAAGCCGGATTTTTCGAGATAGCAGGAGCCGTTTTGCATCCAGTTCCAGACATATCCCACCAGTCCGCCCTTCTTGGCGTAATCGATTGCAAGCTCGATATCGCCGGTGTCGTAGCCCTCGGAGTAGCCCATAAGCTCGCCAAAGCGGATGGCAGGGTATCTTCCGGTTACGCGTGCAACGGCGTCTATCTCGGCGTTAGTCCCCTGCGAGCACTGCTGACCGCTGAAAACAGCCTCGCCATACATCTCGCAGAGGTATTTGTAGGTCTTTATAGTCCGCTCGGAGGATGCGGCATTTGACAGCTTGCCCGAAACGGAATAATCATGTGCATATACCGAAGAGGAGCTTTCCAAAAGCACAAAGTCGACATCACATTCGCCGCTAAGCTCCTGAATGCTTAAAACAGCCTCGTCCGGCGTGAGATAGATGTTTTCGTATTTAACGGCTTCAAATTTCCCGCTTCCGGATATGCTCAGCTTGCCGCGTGCCAAGCCGTCAACATATAGCACTCCCTCAACCGGTGAATCGGAAGCCGCGCAGATGGTGATGTTGTAGTGCTGCGGTGCTTCAATTTTTAGCCGCATGGTCATGCCGCTGTCCGGCAGGGATATTCCGCTTACATAGCCCGAACCGGAATAGCCATCCCTGAAGGAGGCTAATTTTGCATAGCCGGTAAGCGAAGCATCCTCCGCTTCGTAGACGGTACTGCATTCGTCGGGGTCGTAGCTGATCTCGCCGATATCGGTCTCGCCGTAAACGGGCAATGGCTCGGTTACGGGCGGAGGCGTTGTCTGAGTGACAGAGGTCGGCGGCGGCTCGGTTGTGGTAACGCCTGCGTCGGTGGTCACATCGCTTACAGGAGGGGTAACCCCCGGAATATACTGAGTCAGATCACAGCCGGTTAAAAGTATAACAGCAGTTATTGCAATCGCAATAGCTTTTTTCATGACATTTTGTCCAGCATAGGTCTTATGCGGGCTGCGACGAGTGAGGCTGCAACTATCTTTAAAATGTCGAATCCGATAAACGGAAATACGCAGGCGGCAAGCGCGGGCATAAGCGCACTCTTGGCAAGAATGCAGTACCATGCGGTTCCGAAAGCGTACAGCACAACGGTTCCCAAAACCATTCCTAAAGGATACTTAATCCAGTGGTGCATTTTGTCGCAGAAAAGACCGGTTACAAGCGCGCAGAAGATGTATCCTACTATGTAGCCGCCGGTAACGCCCGCAACGATATGCAACCCTCCGGCAAAGCCTGAGAACACCGGCACTCCGACAGCGCCCAGAAGTATGTATATAGCGGTTGCGACGGTTCCCTTATAAGCTCCCAAAGCTGCACTGACAAAATAGATGGCAAAGGTTGCAAGGGTTATAGGAATTGGACCTATCGGTATCTTCCAAGGTGCAAATACCGCTATTATAGCGGCGGAGACCCCTATTAAAGCCATGGTTCTTACGTCTAAAAGCCTTCTTGAACCAACTGCATTTTCTGATTTCATATAAATTCATCCTTTCATAACAGTGAGATAAGCAAGTGTCTGATTAATTTGCTTTAAATGACATTATAACACAGCTTTCGGCTTTTTGCAATAGCTCTTAAAGCTTCAGTTCCATGTAGACTTAAAGTTTCAGTTCCATGTAGATATGCGGTATTCCGTCCTCCAGATACTCGCCTGTTCCCGCTATCTGAACAAAGCCCGATTGCTCGTAAAACGGTCTTGCGTAGGTCTGCGCGCCTATCATGATTCTTTTTGCGCTGTATTTTTCTTTTGCGACCTCCACTCCGACCTTTAAAAGCTTTGTTCCTAACCCGCAGCGGCGGCGGGCAGATATCACCCTGCCAAAGGAGACGTCCTCAAACCTGCCCTTGTCTAAAACCCGCATATAGGCTGCAATGCCATTTTCATCGCGGAAAAATACGTGATAGCAGTCCTTGTCGTAATCGTCTAACTCCTGATATGGGCAGTTTTGCTCGACGACGAAAACCGCCACACGCAGCTTTAGTATCTCGTATAGCTCTTCGAGCGAAAGCTCGGTGAAATGCTTTATTATTGTTTCCATAATGCTCTCCAATCGTTTTGTTTGCTCTATTATATAACTTTTTTGCGTAAAAAACAAGAGCTTGACTAATAATATAGTCTCCAACAATAACGTTAAATCTAAATAGAAAAGACTTAGAAGCTTTCCGCCCACCCTTTCTCGAAAGGACGGCAGGGTCTTGGGGCAGCGCCCC
>USEH01000180.1 GCA_900553675.1 uncultured Ruminococcus sp.
TGCGTGACCGCCCCTCCCGCCGACATGGCGGCTCCTGTCAGAAAGGCAAGAGCAACCCTTGGAAGCCGCAGCTTTATGATTATCGCGGCAGTGGCTTCGGTTATCCCCTCGGGCATGGGAAGCCTTAGCAGGCTTGCAAATACCACCCTAAAGGTATCTATGGGATTTATGGCGACGCTCCCCGCGGAAGCTCCTATCGCCGCAATCACAAATGCCGCCGGAATAAGGAGAGCTATTCCGGCAAGAGCTTTTTTATCAGATTTATTTTTCATCGGGGACTATTGCTTTGGAAATTTCTTCTATTCCCTTTACAATGTTCTGCGAACCGCGTGAGGTCGCGTTGGAGTCGACGCTGACAATCCTCGAATTTTTAACCGCGTTGATGACATCCCAGCCCGCGCGGGAAAGAATCTCGTTGTAATCATAGCCGTCATACATGACATTGGTGATGATGACGTCGGGATTTGCGGAGATGACCGTCTCCTCGGTGTTGCTTATCCAGCCCTGCTGGTCTGCATAGATGTTCTTGCCGCCGCAGACGGTGATTATCTCGTCGAGGAAGGTGCCGTTTCCGAAGGTGTAAAGCCACGGAGCCGCGCCTATCTCAAAGTAGACGGAAACAGGCTCCTTGCCCTCCGCGCGCTTTTTGGCTGCCTCGATCGCTTCATCTATAGAAGCGTTCAGCTCGGACGCCTTGTCGGCTGCTTCAACCTCGGCGGCTATCGCCGAGATATTGTCCTTAATTCCCTGAATGCTTGCGGCGGTGGGGATGTAAGCAACCTTAACTCCCGCTTCGGTGAGGGCGGCATAAGGGTCAACGGTGCCGTCGGTGCTGGAGCCGCTTACGAACACGCAGTCGGGTGAAAGAGCTATGATCGCCTCGACATCGGGGTTGAGATAGTCCATTGTGCAGACATCTGCGTTCACAGAGCCTACTCCTGCGGAGTAAACGTCGGCAAGCACGATATCGTCGCCAAAGCCAAGACCGTCGAGTATCTCGGAGATGTCGGCAGCGGTGGAGACGAGCTTATAGTCCTTTGCGGGAACGGTTTCGTCAGTCTCCGGCACGGTATCGGGCGCAGAATCGGGCGCGGGTGTGGTTTCGGGAGTTGACGCAGGGTCAGCCCCGCATCCGCACAGGCAGCCAAGTGTCAGCATGAGTGCTAAAGCCAATGACAGTATTTTTGTGAGTTTCATTTTTTGATTTTCCTTTCATTTCTATAAAATAAAAACCGTCCTCTGAAAATAAAGGACGGTTTTTGCAGCACGAAAAAGACCGCGCGGCAATATTTTTCCGCGAAGCCGATCTTATACTTATTTTCCGTTAAAAAGTGTCTGGACTATGTATAGTCGTTGAATCGCTGCAAAACCCATCGCACAGCGGTTTTGTGACGACTTTACAGTTAATCTTTTACGGAAAATTAGTATTGTACAGCAGTTAAGTCCTCTTTTTACCTGAGAGTCTCTTCCACACGGGCGGGGCATATAGTCCCTCCGCGAAATTCAGGCAGGTCTCCCGACTTGGACTTATCGCGATTAATCGCGATGCCCTGCGCCTTCCCATCCCATTAAGGACAGTGACTGCCGGCGGAATACCGGCGTGCAGAGCGGGCACTAAACAAGTGCGTCTTCACGGTGACAGGTTCGTTCTACAATTTCAGTAGATTCCCTATTAAACCGCCTATTGTAAGCGGTACCTGAATAAGCTGAGTATTAAATTTTTGTGTAAAGGAGCTGCGGAGCCGAGGGGAAGAAGCACCCGCGGCTCCGCCGTTTCTATGAAACCCATCTGCCGTTACAGCTCGACAGGTGGGGTGAAAATGGCAAGCCTGAATAAAGCTTGGCTTCGGCACATATTATTAAATGCCGAAGCCATCTTTCTTACATATTCTTGATCTTCTCGAAGCAAGCGGGGCAGATGTGCTTTCCACCAAACTCAATGATGTCTTCGCCTTCACCGCAGAAAACGCAGGTGTTGGAATACTTTTTGAGAACGATAGAACCCTGGTCGGTAAAGATTTCAAGAGGATCCTTCTCCTTGATATCCATCGACTTACGAAGTTCCATGGGGATAACAATCCTGCCAAGTTCGTCTACTTTTCTAATAATACCGGTTGATTTCATAATAAGTACCTCCAATCTTTATATTTACATAATACACTGGAAATCGACAAAAGTCAATGATAAATTATTAATATATTGCAATTTTTGTTGCAAAATCGTTTCATATTCCTACAAATCAGCCTAAAAATCATAATTTTTTTCAAACTTTTTTAAAACAAGGAGGTAATATTTTTGATAAACTACATTTTAGCGCTCATGATATTAATTTCCTGCGGCTATGCATTTATGCACGGAGGAGCCTCCGAGGTGTCCAACGCGGTAATAACCAGCGGCGGAACTGCGGTAAGTCTTTTCATAACAATAGTCGGCTCGATGGCAACATGGGGCGGGATTATGAAAATCGCCCAGGCTTCGGGGCTTACCGACTTGATAACCAGAATCATCAGTCCCCTGCTGTCAAAAATCTTCAAGGGCATAGACAAAACAGGGCACGCCTTTAAAGCCATCGCCATGAACATTGCCGCAAACCTGTTCGGCTTGGGAAACGCCGCCACTCCCTTGGGAATCGAAGCCATGAAGGCTCTTGAATCGGAGGAGGGCTGCGGCGGCACGGCTTCGCGGAACATGATAATTTTAACCGTCTTCAACACATCATCTGTCGAGATCATCCCCACTACCGTTGCCACGCTCAGGCTTGCTCATGGAAGCAGCTCTCCGCTGGATATTCTTCCATGCGTGCTGTTGGTTTCGGTGATATCGCTCAGCGTTAGCATATTGTTTGTATATTTATTCGACGGTGTGGGTGCAAAGCCAACCCGAAAGGAGAAAAAATGAGTCTGCAAAGCGTTATAATCCCGATATTTGTTTTGGGAATATTTCTATACGGCTTACATAAAAAGGTGGACATCTTTTCGGTGTTCGTCAAAGGTGCAAAGGAAAACATCCTCGTCGGGGTAGACATTCTGCCGTCTTTGGTGATGCTGATGCTTGCGGTGGGGATGTTCCGCGCCTCGGGTGCGATGGACGCGTTTTCCGAGCTGATAAGCCCCCTTACCGACTTTCTGGGATTTCCCTCCGAGTGCGTTCCGCTTGCGCTTATGCGCCCTGTTTCGGGGAGCGGCGCGCTTTCCATCCTCGAAGGGATACTGGAATCGCACGGTCCCGACAGCTTTATCGGGCGGGTGGCAAGTGTGCTTTTAGGCTCGACCGAGACCACCTTTTACACCGTTGCGGTATACTTCGGTGCGACAAAGATCCGCAAGACCCGCCATGCGCTGCCGTCTGCGCTTGCGGGGGATATTACGGCGTTTTTGCTGTCGGCGTTGGCGGTGAGGGTGTTTCTGGGATGAGGGGGACGGCTTGCACCGCAGTTAAGAGATATGAAAGAATTGTGCTTTTGATGGATTGTCGGTGATTTCCGATTTGTGGCTTTTCCCCACAGTTTTTAGTGAAAAGAGAAGAGAGAAGAGTGAAGAGAGAAAAGTGGCGGTGCCGCTTGACGCGGCGATTTTTGCGGCTTGCGCCGCTTGGCTCCCGCCGTCGGGACGGCTTTGCCGCTTATCTTGCGATTACCCTCTCAATACTTCTTGCTCTGCCGGTCTTTTCGTCGAAATCTACTACTACTGCATTGATAAAGCAGGGGGTAGACGCTTCGACGAATCTCGTTGGAAAGTTCAATCGCTGTTTTTCTATTGCAAGTTCCTTGGCAACGCCCAGCACCGATTCCTCCGGACCCGTCATGCCCGTATCGGTTATATATGCCGTGCCGCCCGCTAAAATCTGCTCGTCGGCGGTCTGAACATGGGTATGTGTGCCCAAGACTGCTGTCACTCTGCCGTCGAGGTAATAGCCCATCGCCTTCTTTTCGGCGGTGGCTTCGGCGTGGAAGTCTACTATTATATTGGGGGTGGAAATATCCTCCAAAAGCTTATCCATCGTCTGATACGGATTGCCGAGCGGCTCCATATAGACTACGCCCATCAG
>USEH01000181.1 GCA_900553675.1 uncultured Ruminococcus sp.
CGCCGAAGGCGATACCTCCACTTTTCTCTCTTCTCTTTTCTCTATTCTCTCTTCACTAAAAGATGGATTCAAAACCGCTCATTTCCATAATCCATCACAAACCCGATAAAACTCACTCAACAACGCTCTTCATCTTCCCCCCGCCGATATCAACCACTTTTGTCTCATACCCATAATACGCCTCGATAATCTTCCGCACTGTGTATTTCGCGTACTCTCCTCCCTCGATAACCACCGCAAAGGCGATTTCGGGGTCGTCTGCGGGATAAAAGCCCACCACCGTTGAGTTCTGGGTTGCCTTGTTGCTCGCCTGCGGGGTTCCTGTCTTTATCGCGACCTTTCGGGGGAGCGCGGCAGTAGAAAACTGCGCTTCAAATGCCGCCTGAGAGTTTGAAGCGGCATAGGTCTGCGAGGTTGTGCTGTCTCCGGCAAGGATCATGCCGTCTATTACCGGCTGGAACACCTTTTGCGGATCAGCATCTATCCTCGATACCACCTGCGGCTCGGTTTTCGAGAGCATATTCTGCATGTTGTAATCCCACACCGAGTCCACAAGATACGGCTTCATTCGCTCGCCGCGATTGGCTATCGTCGCCGCCAGAACGCACATCTGCAACGGTGTCACTCCTACCTCAGACTGCCCGATAGCCGCCTGAAGCACCTGACCCACCGTCCAGTCAATGCCTAAGTTCTCAAACGTCTCCGGACAGGCTAAATACCCTTTAGCCGAGCTTATTTCAAGATTCTGCTGTGTTGCAAGCCCGAACGCCTGCTGGTACTGCATAAGCTTATCCAGCCCCAGCTTCTGAACCACCTGATAGAAAAAGATGTTGCAGCTTTTCTGTATGGCGGTTGTCACACTGATGTTTCCGTGAGAGCCGGTGCAGTTTACAACTATATCCAGAAAGTTGTAGTGCCGCGAGCAGAAAAATTTATCCTCGGGAGTGATTATGCCCTCGCTGAGCGAAGCTATTGCCGTGACAGTCTTCATCACCGAGCCGGGGCGGTAAAGTCCGTCCAGCGCACGGTTGTAAAGGGGAGCCCCCTTGGCGTTGAGGACGGCAGAGTAATCATTCAAAAGGTCGTTTATATCATACCCCGGGGCGGTGGCAAGAGCTAAAACCGCGCCGGTTTTTACATCTATAACAACAGCCGCGCCCGACTTGCATTCCGAAAAATCAAGATATTCCTTGGTTACATTGTCCCGCTTGGTAAGCTTACCCTGATTCAGATAGCTTATATGTGCATTCAGGATGTCCTGAATTTTCCGCTGGAACTCGGAGTCTATTGTCAGCATAACCGTGTTTCCGGGGATTTGTGCAATGGTTACCTCCTCAGACACGCTGCCGTCGCTCGAAACGGTTATCCGCTTTTCGCCGTTCTTGCCGCGCAGAACGCTCTCCATCGCCTTTTCTATGCCGCTTTTTCCGACCGTATCGCTGATAAAATAGCCCTTGTCCTTAAGCTGCTCGTACTCCTCGGCATATATCGGACCCACATAGCCGATTCCGTGCGGGAAGATGTCGCCCGAGGCATACACTCTCACCGCTCCCTCGGCAATGTCCGCCCCGGGGATGAACGAGCGCAGCTCGCGCACCTTTGACGCGGTTTCAATCGGGACGTCCCTCACAAAAACATAGTCGGTATTGGATGAGAAGTCCGCTAAAATCATCTGATACCGCACCCCCGCAATAATCCTGCGCTCGTGGGCGGTGTATTCCGAACTGATGTCGAAGTCCTCAATCAGCTTGGCTATGCAATTTTCGGCGGTTGCATAGCTGTTAAGGCGGAGCTTGGATATTATCCTTTTTATGTCCGATTCCTTAGCGTCTGGAATGAACTCGTAGGGCGTTTCAAAGGTTATGGGTGTCTCGTCAATCCACTCAATGCCATCCTTTTCTAAGAGCTCCGCTATGCGCAGGATGGTTTCGTTCTGCTCGGACAGGCTGTCGGGAAAGAAGGAGTGCTCTATTATAACGTTGTAGGAGACCTTGTTCTCCACTAAAGGGCGCGCCTTGCTGTCAACAATCCCGCCCCTGACGGCATAAACGGTCTGGGTGGCAGTGGTGGAGCGGTGGGACATGCTTAGGTACTTTTCACCGTCAACAATCTGTATTTTCATAAGCCGTATCCCGAAGAATACGGCGAAAGCGACAATTATAAACACGCCGATGGCGGCGCGGATTATGGAAGAGAGCTTTTTCATGAGATATTTCCTTTTTATACTTTGTTCGGTTTACATGGATGCGTGCTTGCGCCGCAGATAAGAGATAAGAGAGAAAAGAGAAAAGTAGAGGTATCGCCTTACGGCGATTATTATTATTAAGCCGCAAAGCGGCTTGTAGCGCGGCTTCGCCGCATATTTAAATCCGTCGTCAAGCGTTTCGCGCAAAGCGATACGCTTGACTCCACATCTCTTCTCTTTTCTTTTTTATCTTTTATCTGCGCAGCATTCGCTGCGCTTCATACTCTGTCGATTTTCTCGTCCGCCTCTTCAATCTCCAGCGTCTTCTTCTTTCCTGCAAGCTTGGTTATCAGCCAGACGTAAACAAACCACACCGGTGCCCACAGCAGGGTCTTCAGGGCGGAGGGCAGAAGCCGCTCGCTCAGCGCAAGACCGTATCCCTCGTATTCCCATATGCGGTAGTAGAAAAAGTAATGTATGTAAAGATACGCAAAGGTGCAAGCAATTACCGCGGCGGCGTAGTTTATAAAGTTTTTTCGCAGGAACTGCCTGAAAAGCGCCGAGACAAGCCCGCAGCACAAGCACAGATATAACGCCGTAAAGCCGATAAGCTGCCCCTGCGAAACATCAATCAGCAGCCCCGCAAAGCCGCCCATCGCAGCGGAGGGGATTTCCGAGGAAAATACCGATATGCTTATAGCCAAAGGCATAAGCGCCAAAGCCCTTGAATGTGTGGACGCCCCCGCAGTCGAAAAGCCAAAGGCAATCGCGGCGGTTATGATAAATACCGCCCACTTTATCGCCGTTTTCAGCGGCAGCGGAAGCGGCTTTATAGGTTTACTGCGCATTTTCAAAGCCCGATCCCTTTCCGTCAAAATCGACTATTACGTATACCGTTTTCAGCTTTTCCGAATCAATTACAGGCGATACAAGCGCGTGCTTGCTTAAGCCGTTTTCGGATATCTTAATCTCGCTGACGGTGCCGACAACCAAGCCCTTGGGGACTATTCCCGAATAGCCGGAGGTGATAATGATGTCGCCGTCCTGCATGGCACAGTCAAGGGGAATGTATATCATCCGCATAAGCTTGTCGGAGGCAAGCATGTAGCTTCCCTCGGTAACGCCTGTCTCGCCGGTGCGGACGCAGTAAACGCCGATGGATATGTCGTTGGATATAATCGCAGTGACCTTGGAGTAGGTGTACTCAACCTCGCTGACAAAGCCTGCCAAACCGTCGCGGGTGACAACAGGGTCGTTGATTTCAACGCCGTCCTTGGAGCCCTTGTCGATAAAGAAGGAGCCGAAAACGTCGTTGGCGGTTCGACCTATAACGGTGCAAGGCTCGGAAAACTCGATCCCCTCGCTCGCCTCGGCAAGCTCCACCATCTCACGCAGGTGCTCGTTTTCCTGCTTAACCTGAACGTAGTCCGCCATCTGCGCTGTAAGCCGCGCGATCTCGTCGCGCAGCTCGGCGTTTTCGCGGTAGTAGTCGCCGGCGTTTACAAGCATATCAATGCGGGAAGTGACCCATGACGAAATGGAGTTGGATATTTTCTGCACAGGAGAAAGAACGGCTCCTATCGCCGAGCTGACAATGTTCGACGACGAGGAAACCGCCGCATATATCATTATTCCGGCAAAAAGCGCGCAAATGCAAAGGATTACTTTAAATTTTTTGCTGGAAAAGAATTCTTTCATTGATGTTCTCCTTAAAATCGGACGAGATACGAAAATTTAACCAAAAAAGCGGCGCAACAAATAAATCATTGTTGACCGCCAAACTATTGAACGCTCAAACCTTCAATAGCAAAAATTAAAAAGTTCGCCAGCCTTTCAAGGCTGCGGGGTCGAGGGGCAGAG
>USEH01000182.1 GCA_900553675.1 uncultured Ruminococcus sp.
ATACTGCGGTCAGCCGATGTTTGTCAGCGAATACGGCGGGATTCAATGGAGCGAAAAATCAGGTCAGGAGGCGTGGGGCTATGGCACTGCTCCCAAAACCAAAGATGAGTTTTTAGAGCGGCTTAAGGGTCTGACCGACGCTATTATGGACAACGACAGAATCTTCGGGCTGTGCTACACCCAGCTTTACGACGTTGAGCAGGAGGCAAACGGGCTTTACACCTATCAGCGAGAGCCTAAGTTTGATGTAGAAATAATTAATAAGATATTTGCCCGCAGAGCAGGAATTGAAGACTGATATCACATCTGCTGTTTTGTCTTAGCGCCGCAAATGAAATATTAAAGACGATTGCCGTACGCTCTACATATCTGACATAAATTTGTTAGCAAACCCTTATTGAACTTTCAGGCTGAATATGCTATATTATTCGTATCAAAGCTAACAATACGAAGCGAGGGAGTTATGAAATGTACAACATCCGGCGTATAGGCACGGCGGCAAAGTCAAAGCACGACGGCAGCTTTTCGGTCTACCGTCCGAATGGGTATGACTGCTATCTTGCACTGTTCGTCAAGACAAAGGCTGTGTTTTATCTCGACGGCGAAAGAGTGGTCAGCGAGCCGAACTCGTTTATACTTTTTAATATACGAACGCCGCATCGCTATGGTGCCTACGGTGATGAATACGTCAACGACTGGCTTCATTTTGAGACCGACGAGCTGCCGGCAATACCATTGGACACTCTGATTCCGATTGGCAATGCAGCTAACATCAGTGAGTATTTCGAGCTTATGTCCGACGCGTTCTATCGCTGCAACTACCGAGCATGCAAGTTTTTGCTGAGGGCAGTTTTATCGGAGGTTGCGGAGATTTCGGGCAATTCGGTTTACCGCTCGGCATACTCGGCTAAGCTTATCGAGCTGAGAAAAAGTATTTACGCACACCCTGAGCAAGAATGGTCAATAGGCGGCATGGCGGAGCGTCTGCACGTCAGCAAGCCGTATTTTCAGGAGATTTACAAGGCGGCATTTTCGGTCACCTGCGGCGCAGATGTGATAAGCGCGCGAATCGAAGCGGCAAAGCTGCTTATGACCGACACCGACCTTCCGATTTCCGAAATCGGCGAAAGGTGCGGATATGAAAGCGTAGTGCATTTTTCGCGTCAGTTCAAGAAAATTACAGGCGTTTCGCCGTCGGCATACAGAATGATGTATAAGTAGCTCGCTCTCGATTAAGCTGTAAGACTTCCATATTACAGGATATATTAACAAAAGGCAGGCGGTTCCTCTATCGGACGTCTGCCTTTTAACGATCAATTTTATCGTATAATCAAACATATTTACCCGCTTTATGCTTTGAAGCTTATAAGCTAAAAACCTAATATATGTTAAAATCAAGCTACTATAAAGACTATCGCCGAACAGACGAAAATGGTATAATAAGCTAAAGTCGGCACGAAATAAGGCTTCAAACAAAAAATATATCGGCAGCAAACGGTGCTGCACACAACAATTCGGAGGCGTATAGTATGACAATAAATAAATCAGGAAGAACAGTACTCAGCTTTAACGACGGCTGGTCGTTTTTAAAGCTTACTCAGGCGGATGGGCTTTCAGGTCTTGCAATAGAAAGTTTGGATTTTGACGACTCTGCATGGAAATCAATCAATCTCCCACACACCTGGAACGCCATTGACGGCGCGGACGGATGGTCGGGAGTTGACGAGGGCGGCGAACACTATTACCGTGGTCTTGGTGGATACAGAAAGAAATTCACCATTTCCGAAAGTATTGACGGCAAGCGGGTTTATATCGAATTTGAAGGTGCAAACACCGTGACCGAGGTGTTTATAAACGGAGTCTTTGCAGGCAGGCATGAGGGCGGCTATGCGGCATTCCGCTTTGACATCACCGAGCTTTTAAAGCGTGACTCGGAAAATGTAATAGCAGTAAAGGTCAATAACGCGCCCACTGATTACATTGCCCCGATAACCAATCAGGGCGACTTTACCAAGATGGGCGGCATCTACCGCGATGTTAAGCTGATTATCCTGCCTGAGGTTCACATTGATTTGATGGACTTCGGCAGTTCGGGGGTATACATCACTCCCAAAATTAAAGAGGGCTGCGCAGACATAGGTGTGCTTGTAAGGCTGGCAAACGACGGTGGCAGCAGCAAAACGGTTAACGTCACAGTCGATATTCTTGACGCGCAGGGCGGGACTGTCGGCTCATCCGGCGGCAAGGCGGCAGTTCCCGCGGGAGGTAATTCCGATTACAATACATCAATCGCGCTTGACAATCCCCACCTTTGGAACGGAGTTGACGACCCATATTTATACTCGGCAAAAGTGACTGTCACCGACGAGGAAGGCAATATTCTTGATGAAGTTATCGAGCACTTCGGAGTTAGAGAGTATCACATCGACCCCGAAAGCGGATTTTTCCTGAACGGGCGGCATTACGACCTGCACGGGGTCAACTACCATCAGGACAGCTTTGAAAACGGCTGGGCTATGACCAACGAACAGCGCGAGCGCGACTACAATATGATGCGTGAGCTGGGCTGCACAACCGTTAGAATGGCTCATTACCAGCACAACAGATATGAATACGATTTGTGCGACAGGCTTGGGCTTACCGTATGGACGGAAATAGGATTGGTCAATCGGATGTCGACGGATGACGAAAAGCTTACACTTGCCGATAGGCTTGCGGGCAACCTCAGGCAGCAGCTAAGAGAGCTTATCCGTCAGAATTACAACCATCCTTCAATAATAATCTGGGGCACATCTAACGAGCTTTTTCAGATGTCGGACGAAATATTCGACCTCTACACCGAGCTTAACGCAATTGCGAAATCCGAGGGCGGCTTAAGGCTTGTTTCCTTTGCCGACTCGCAGTTCTGGGGCAGGTTTATGAAGCTTCCGGGCGACGTTGTGGGCTACAACCGTTACTTCGGGTGGTATATCGACGGTGCTGACAATGCTTTCGGAAAGTGGCTGGACGATTATCACAAAAAAGAAAATCGCCCGATTGCCCTAACCGAATACGGCGCAGGCGGGGCGATATCTCAGCACAAGGACAATATAGTTTGGGCGCAGGACATTGATTCGCGGGGAGCGCGGCATCCCGAAAACTACCAGTCAGCTGCGCACGAGGACATATGGCGGCAGCTTGAAGAGCGCCCGTATATCTGGGGCAAGTACATATGGTGTATGTTCGACTTTGCCTCCGACGGCAGGCAGGAGGGCGATACCAAGGGGCAGAACGACAAGGGGCTTGCCACCCGCGAGCGTGTCCCCAAGGACGCATTTTACTTTTACAAGTCGGTCTGGAACCCGAAGCCAATGCTTTATCTGACCGAAAAGCGCTTTACCGAGCGCCCCAGCCTTGTTCCTGTAATCAAGGCGTACTCAAATGCAGAAAGTGTTGAGTTGTTTGTTGACGGCATTTCGATGGGCAGCGGCTCTAAAAACGGAACCGTATTCACGTGGAAAAACGTTCAGATAAAAGAGGGCTGCGCAAGCAACATTAAAGTTGCCGCGCAGCTTGCGGATGGTTCTTATCTTGAAGACTCTGCCGAGTGGGTAGGAATCAAAGCATAATATAAGTTGCCAGACCGATTTGCAAGCGTGACTTTGCCGAATAAGAAGGGATTACGGTGTGAGTTTCTGAATCGCAGAGCAATTGCGGCAAAAGCTAAGTGCAGATACTTCCGGCTACTTTGACGATATATCGCCGGCGACTCCTCTACTACTCTATCACCTCATCAACCGCATCATCAACGCAGTCGTCCATATCGTCCTCGGGTATTCCGGCACCTGCCATATTATCTATCATGCGTTGATAGCAGTATTCTATCCATTCGTATTGATTCGTCATGCCATAAGGAGACATCTTTTCTAAAACTATCTTCAAATCGTCGATGGTAATTCCTATTTCCTCAAAATCCTGAATGGTGTGGGAAGACAGCCAGAAGACATCATACTCCACGCCGTTAACGGTTACGGAAATATCGCCGTATGCAAAC
>USEH01000183.1 GCA_900553675.1 uncultured Ruminococcus sp.
CTGTTTTGTCGGCGGCTATAATTGCGGTAAACTCGTCGGAGGAAAGCGGAAATTACACGGTTGTTGTAAACGTTATTGTTGGACTTTGCCTGACTGCTTCGATTTTATTTCTGCCGTTCGGCAAGAACAGTCCTAAAACGCTTTTCGGCAGAGCGATTGACGCTTTCAGACCTGCCACGCCTGTTACAGCAGAGGCGTCCAAAAAGCTTATGACAGCCTCGCAGCAGGAGGATGAGCCGGAGGACGACAGTGAGCTTTCCGATTTTGTGGTTTACGAGTGTGACGATTACTACATCGGCATGGACAGAGAAGACCATGTTATGGAAATCATCCCCTCGGAGGAGCGTCTGAACGACGTTAAGGCAACCGAAAAGCTTGGCTACTACAGCTACTCCAAAGAGCTTATTCTGGCGGGACATTTCCTTAATGTGTACGCGGCAAGGCTTGCAGGCGACGAGGGCTGTGTTGTCGTGGTGCTGTTCGACGAGTATTATTCCGGCGCGGTGAATACCGGCTTTACCGAGGGTGACGCTTTGTTCAGGCTTCACGACGAGGAAAAAGGCTATATGTACGGCTATGCTTATGTATACGATGACGTTGATGACGCAAGGGGATTCTACTTCTACATAGGCAAAAAAACCGCCAACTTTGACGGATTGTATGAGGCTTTAAAGCTGGATAAAAAGTATTTTGATTAAGAAGGCATATTTATGAAGATTTTAGGGATAGAAAGCTCCTGCGACGAAACTGCGGCTTCGGTTGTGGAGGACGGCAGGATAGTTCTTTCAAACATAGTCGCTTCGCAGATAGACGAGCAGAAGCTATACGGCGGGGTTGTGCCCGAGATTGCATCTCGGCGGCACGCGGAGAACATCTGCGGGGTGGTTAAGGAGGCTTTAGAAGCCGCAAATGTCGGTATTGAGGATATCGACGCCGTGGCGGTCACTTATGCCCCGGGGCTGATAGGCGCGCTTCTTGTCGGAGTGAGCTATGCAAAGGGACTTGCCTTTGCCGCCGATAAGCCGCTTGTGCCGGTACATCACATAGCGGGACATATCGCGGCGAATTATATCTCCCACCCTGAGCTGGAGCCTCCTTACCTCTGCCTTGTTGTCAGCGGAGGGCATACCCATCTTGTGGAGGTAAAGTCCCACACGCAGTTTAAGGTTATAGGAAGAACCCGCGACGACGCCGCCGGAGAATGCTTTGACAAGGTTGCAAGAACGCTGGGGTACCAGTATCCCGGAGGAAAGCATATCGACGAAGCCGCTAAAAAGGGCGCAAAGACCGCATATAAATTCCCCCACCCCAGGCTTGAAGACAGCGAGCTGGACTTTTCCTTCTCGGGCATAAAAACGGCGGTGATAAATCTTGTCCACAACGCCGCCCAGAAGGGTGAAACGCTTAATGCCGAGGACGTTGCGGCGTCCTTTCAGAAAACCGTCAGCGATATATTAGCTGAAAAGCTTATGCTTGCGGCGGAAAATCTGGGATATAATAAAATTGCCGTTGCGGGTGGAGTTTCCGCCAACACCGGCATAAGGACAAAAATTAAGCGCGAGTGCGACAAACGCGGCTACACCCTTTATCTCCCCGAATTTAAGTACTGCGGCGACAATGCCGCTATGATAGCCGCTCAGGGGTATTACGATTACATTTCCGGCAAGCGGGCTGACGAAAGCCTGAACGCGCTTGCAACGCTTGCGTTGGATGAAATTTAGCGATATCCAACCGTTTCTTTGGAGGACATTTAGCTTTTGGCGAAAGGTATTTTTATGAAGTTTAAGGTTTTGATTCTGATTATTGCCGCTCTTGCGGTTTTTGCGGGCTGCGCACATATAGAGTCGGGGGATGTTACTACAAGCGAGCCGGTTACAACCGACCTGCCGCCCCAGAAGGAGGCATATCCCGTCAGCTTTGAAAACGAGGTGTTTGACTCCTCACCGCAGACGGTGGCTTCACTTTCCCCTGCCCTGACCGATATACTTTTTGATTTAGGCTTGTCGGACAGGCTTATAGGAGTGAGCGACTACTGCCGCAAGCCTTCGGAGGAGGTTAAAACAATAGGAAGCCCTGCCATGCCGGATATCGAAGCGATAATCGGGCTTAAGCCGGAGCTGCTTGTTTCGCAGTCACCTCTTGCTTCGGCTGACGTTATAAGGCTTAAGCAGGCGGGCATAAGAACGCTTTATATCAAGACCCCCGAAAGCTTTGAGTATCTGTGCGAGGAGTATATAAGACTTTCGCTGATATTCTACGGCGCTGTGGATTCAAAGGATATTGCGGTGTCGGCTCTTTCGGGAATAGACGGCGCGATGGTTTCGGCGGCTAACAGCGGCATAAGCAAAAGATTTGTGATAATAGGCGCGTATGAGGACGGTAAGTACGCCGTTATGGGGCAGAAAACGCTTGTCTGCGATATAATGGAGGTTTTAGGAGACGGAGTTTACTATTCGGAAAAAACCGAATTTCTTGGCAGGGATGAGATTTCGCTTTTGGAGCCTGATGTTGTAATTGCCGACGAAAGCATCGACGAGGACGATATAGGAAAGCTTTTTGAAAACGACCCTCAGATAGTCAGCACGGATCTTTCGGTGTTTGAAAGACCCACCGCCGCCATCAAGGATACGATTGAATTTCTGATGAACCGGTTACTGTAAATATTAAGAAAATATTAATATTGAATAATCGGTTGACATAATGAAAATTTCGGGTTATTATAGAATAGCTGCAATAAAACTGCCGGTAAAATTGTATTGCTTTTGTAGGTGGCATTTTGCCCGTATTTTATTGGAGCAAGGGAAGGAAACGCACATGTTTAAAAGAATACTGTGCCTTGCCGTTTCTATCGCAGCGGTGTTTACCGCGTGCATGGGCGCGCTATGCGCCTGTTCGGTTATAGATAATCACGGCTCCGTTCGGAGCGATTCCACGGAGGATGTTACTGTCGGCGAGCAATCGGCTCAGACGAATCCGGATGCCGAGCCGGGATGGTCTTACAGCTTCGGCTCTGAGTTTATTGACGAAAACGGCATACGATACGTTTGGGATAACATCGATGAGGATACAAGGATGAATCTGGGCGAGGTTATGAACGCTATAAGAAACGTTCAGATCTACTGCCCATTAACGGTGGGGTTCCCGAAGGACGAGACTAAGGACTTTTTAGAGCTTGTTTCAAACTGCTCCGCGTTTTACACCTACGCAGGCGGTATATTCAAAACCCATTCCGACGACAACGGTATGGTTAAGGGTCTTACCATAATGTACAGCGTGGATTACGAGGAAGAAGCCGAGCAAAGAAGTCAATCCCTGAGTGCGGCTCTTGAAAAGATAGTTTCGGAGATGCCGGTGGATGGCTCGGAGTTTGAAAAGATAAAATATCTTCATGATTACCTTGTGCTTAACTGCCGGTACGGCGAGGACAGTACAAGCCCGTTCACCGCTTACGGCGCGATAGTTGAGCATATGGCGGCGTGTCAGGGCTATGCCGACAGCCTGAATCTTCTGCTTTCAAGAGCGGGCTTTGAAACCGCGTTTGCCACCGGCGAGGGCGCTCAAAGCTCGATAAAGCACAAGTGGTGCTATGTTAAGCTTTCGGACGGTCACTGGTATGCGATAGACCCCACATGGGACGATACGGAGAGTGAAACCGAGCAGTCGGATTATATCGGCTACAATTACTTTCTTATCAGCGACGAAATGCTTTTGAGGGATCATGCGGCGAAGTATACGAGCAGGTATTATAATCCTCCTGTGGCAGACTCGATGGATATGAACTTTCATAAGGTTATGGGCTATATGGCTGTGGACGAAGGATCGGCATACAACGTCCTTAAAAAGCAGGCAATAGAAGCCGCAAAGGAAGGCAGAAGATATCTGTATCTGAGAATGGAGGACGGCGAAAAGCTTTCGCAGATTTACGAAGAGCTTGCCAAGGGTCCTTCGGGGGATAACAGGATGCAG
>USEH01000184.1 GCA_900553675.1 uncultured Ruminococcus sp.
TTACAACCGCCACTTGGCATCTGCCCATATCCAGCTCATACACTCCCCTGCCGATAACCCCATCGGGATAGTTTGCGGGGCGCACAAGGTGCGGAACCTCCTCAAAGATATCCACCGATTCACGCCGTTTGAACGCGTGGTTGCCGGTGGTGATAACGTCCGCGCCGATTTGTGTAAGATACTCGCATGACTGGCGGGTTATGCCGTTGCCGCAGGCTGAATTTTCGCCGTTGACAACGGTTATATCCACATTATAAAAGCTTTTAAGATGGTGAAGCTTGGCTCCCAGAAACTCGCAGCCGCACTGAGCCACAACGTCCCCGACAAACATAAGTCTCATAATTTTCCTTCCCCATGTAACAAGCGGCGAAGCCGCAACTAAAATCATCGCCGAAGGCGATTCCACATCTTTTCTCTTTTCTCTCTTATCTTTTATCTGCGGCGTCAGCCGCTTTGCCCCATCCATCTACTCCGGAACGCCGCAATGCGCCGAAGATTCTGTCGGTAAAGCCGTTGTCCTCGTACTCTTTTTGACGGAGAAATTCCTTCATCTCCTCGCGCTTGGTTTTGCCGTCGGCAGGACACTTCGACTTTACGATCTCGATATTATTCCGCTTTATCGCCGACTTTATCGCGCTTTCGGGAGCGAACACCAGCGGGCGTATCATCCATATCTCCTTGCGGCTGAGGTAGCTTTTGGGAGCAAAGCACCCCACCCTGCCCTCGATAAACAGGTTCATCATAAAGGTCTCCACAACGTCGTTATAGTGGTGTCCCAGCGCGATTTTATTGCAGCCTGCCGCCTTTGCAGCGTCGTGCAGAGCCCCGCGGCGCATTCTGGCGCAGAGAGAGCAGGGGTTCGGCTCCTTGCGTATATCAAACACGATTTCGCCGATATGGGTGCGCTGCAAAACGTATTCAACGCCGTTTTCCTCGCAGAGCCTTGCAACCGCGGAATAGTCCCCCTCCACCCCGCCGAACATGGGGTCGAGGGTGATAGCAACAAGCTCGTAGTCTATGCCGATGAAGCGCCTAAGCTGTATCAGTCCCAAAAGCAGGGCAAGGCTGTCCTTGCCGCCAGAAACTCCCACCGCAATGCGGTCGCCGTCCTGAATCAGGTCGAACTCCTGAATTGCCTTGCGCATATATCCTAAAATTTTCTGCATATTAATATCTCCAAAAAATCATAATATATAATTGTATCACACTTTTTGCGATTTGAAAAGTGGGAAAGCCATATTTTTCACGGAAATATCCCAAAATGTAAAGCAGGAGAGAACCCGAAAGCCTTCTCCTGCCTTACATTTACTAGGAACATTATATTATGAAGATATCAGTTGTTTATACGGGAGATTGATTTATCCTGATATTTATATTGTACTCTTTTTATTAAAAAAGTAAACTGGCATTTTAGATGAAAATAGCTGATATTTTCCGTGCTTATCTATATATTTTTAAATTAATGTTGAAATTTGAAACACGTTTTTTCGTCATGCGCAAATGCTTTTATAAAATAACAGCTGCTTTTATATCAATCATGACATCTTCGGCAGACATCCCCGCTTGTACAAAAAATCGCGCCGAAGCTGCAAAATGCAAACCTCGGCGCGGGATATGTTTATGTGGTTATCGGGACGACCGCGATTAAGCCAGTCTTTCCTCGAGCGCCTTAAGCTCGCCTGCAAGCTCGCGGGGTAGCTTGTCGCCGAACTTGGCATAGAACTCCTCGATGCCCTTGGTCTCTTCCTTCCAGAGATCCTTGTCAACGGTGAGAAGTCCGCGGATGGTTTCGGTGTCGATGTCCTTAAGACCTTCAACATTGATGTCCTCGGGCTTAGGCTCGTAGCCGATGGGAGTTTCAACAGCGTCTACAACGCCCTCGCAGCGGTCTAAGATCCAGTCGAGAACTCTCATATTGTCGCCGAAGCCGGGCCAGATGAAGTTGCCCTCGTCGTCGGTGCGGAACCAGTTTACGTTGAATATCTTAGGAGCCTTGTCGCCGAGCTCGAGCCAGTGTGCCCAGTAGTCGCCCATGTGGTAGCCGCAGAACGGAAGCATAGCCATCGGGTCGCGCCTTACAACGCCTACTGCACCTGTAGCTGCTGCGGTAGTCTCGGAAGCCATGATGGAGCCTACAAAGGTGCCGTGCTGCCAGTTGAAGGACTGGTATACGAGCGGAGCGGTTTTGGCGCGTCTGCCGCCGAAGATCATAGCGGTTATCGGAACGCCCTTGGGGTTGTTGAACTCGCTGGAAATGCAGGGGCAGTTCTCTGCGGGAGCGGTAAAGCGTGAGTTGGGGTGAGCAAGCTTATTGCCGGCAGCAACATACTCGGGACCGTTTACATGCTCGCCCTTCCACTCGATTGCGTGAACCGGCGGGTTCTTGTCGAGCTTTTCCCACCATACCGTCATATCGTCCTCGTTGATGGCGACATTTGTAAATATTGTATTGCTCTTGGTGGAAGCCAGAGCGTTATAGTTAGAGTTTTCATTAGTACCGGGAGCTACGCCGAAGAAGCCGTTTTCGGGGTTGATAGCGTAAAGTCTGCCGTCTTCACCCGGCTTGAGCCAAGCGATATCGTCGCCGACGGTCCATACCTTATAGCCCTTTTTGGTATAGGTCTCCGGCGGGATGAGCATTGCAAGATTGGTCTTGCCGCAGGCGGACGGGAATGCAGCGGTTACATACTTAATCTCGCCGTTGGGCTTTTGGATACCCAGGATAAGCATATGCTCAGCCATCCAGCCCTCGTTTTTGCCCTGGTAGGAAGCGATTCTTAAAGCAAAGCACTTTTTGCCCAGAAGAACGTTTCCGCCGTATGCGGAGTTGATGGACCAGATAGTGTTATCCTCGGGGAACTGAACGATATATCTGTTTTCGGGGTTAACATCAGCCTTGGAATGAAGACCTCTTACAAAGTCGTCTGAGGTGTCGCCTAAATTCTTGAAAGCCTGTGCGCCCATTCTTGTCATGATAGCCATGTTGAGGACTACATAGATAGAGTCAGTAACCTCAACGCCGACCTTTGCCAAAGGCGAGCCGATAGGTCCCATGGAGTAAGGGATAACGTACATGGTTCTGCCCTTCATAACGCCGTCGTACATGGGGGTGAGCTTGGCGTACATCTCCTTGGGGTCGCACCAGTTGTTGGTGGGACCTGCGTCTTCCTTTCTGCGGGAGCAGATGAAGGTTCTGTCTTCAACGCGGGCAACGTCGTTGGGCAGGGTGCGGTGATAAAGGCAGCCGGGGAGCTTTTCCTCGTTGAGCTTTATCATCTCGCCGGTGGCGCAAGCTTCGGCTCTGAGTTCGTCGAGCTGTTCCTTGCTTCCGTCGATCCAGACAACCTTGTCGGGCTTGGTCAGAGCGATCATTTCTTCGACCCACTTGTTTACATTGGGGTTTTTGGTAAGTGAAGCCATATATTTTTTCTCCTTTTTAAAAGATTTTTATAACTTTTGCTATGGTTTTCGCGATATTTCGCGGCTTGGAAACCCAGAAATCAAATAATCCAAATTTCCTCATTTACTATGATACACTGATTCGGTCAATCTGTCAAGAGAAATAATATAGATTTTCACTAAATTTTCAGAAACGCTCTTATTCAATATGACATATTAATATATATCAAACTCTCTATGGCTTTTTGTCATTGTAATAGGTGCGAAAGTGTAATAAAATGGTGGTGTTTGGGGATGGCGGGATTGGTGCGTTGGAAGGATGCTTTGTTCCTTCGGGTGAGCCGTTTGAGGTTCGACATACTGCCTACAGAATGTGTGTAAGGATGCTTTGTTCCACAGGGTGAGCCGTTTGTGACCTGTCCTGCTGCCTGCGGGATGGTATGTAAGGATAACTTTGTTCCACAGGGTGAGCCGTTTGTGACCTGTCCTGCTGCCTGCAGGAGTAAGGGGGATGAAACTAAGGGGAAAAGGGGGAACCCTAAAACCGTAGCAAAAGTGCGGAT
>USEH01000185.1 GCA_900553675.1 uncultured Ruminococcus sp.
CTTCCGCCCGCAGGGGCATGGAGATGATGGCACCCTCCGGGAAGTTCTGGATGGCAATGCCAAGGGAAAGTGCCAGCGCCCCGGCGGCGGTGATCTGGGCAGTTCCGGCAAGGTATCCGGCGTAGACCACGCCCACGGCCATCCCCTCGGGGATGTTGTGCAGGGTTATCGAAAGCACCAGAAGTACTATTCGATTGTGATGAGCCGCAGTGTTGGGAGATTCCGCGCGCTCCCTGCCCCGACAGTAGGTAACAATTTTATCCGAAGCCCACATAAATACCGCACCCAGCAAAAATCCCAACGTGCATACTATCCACGAGGGCGTCTTTAAGTAAGCGTCCGCGCGCTCGATAGCAGGCTGCAAAAGCGACCAGAAGCTTGCGGCTATCATAACTCCGGCTGCAAAGCCGAGCATAAGGTTCATTGCCTTTTGATTTGTTCCTTTAAAAAATATGACCGTTGCCGCGCCGAGTGCGGTTACAAACCACGTTCCCAGCGTCGCGACAAGCGCCATAGCTATTCTGTCCAATATTATCACCTGTTAAATAGATTTTTTTTTAGAGCCGCCACTAACAGGTGATTAGCGCACTGCGCTGTATTGCGCCGCGCAGCGTAGATCACAAAAAACCTCTTGCAAAAATCCCAAAGTGCTGATATTATAGTTTTATACGGAAAATAACGCTGCGCAACCGCAAGTTTACATATCGAAATCGCAAAACGGTGGAGGTTTTCGCTCCCGTATGCCATACTTCATTCACAAAAATACGAAAGGCGGATTATGAATTATGATGACAGGAGATAAAATATCAAGGCTGCGCCGCGATAACAACTACACTCAGGAACAGCTGGCTGAGCTTTTGGGAGTTTCAAGGCAGGCTATCTCAAAATGGGAATCCTCCCTTGCTTTTCCCGAGACCGACAAGCTTATAAGGCTGGGCGAGCTTTTTGACTGCTCGCTGGATTATCTTTTAAAGGAATCGGTTGAAGAAAAAGGGTCTGCAAGCACGGGATACGAGCTTCCGACCGAGGAAAGCATCCCGAATAGCGATAACGGCTCGGACGGCATTACCGACTTCAGCGTAAATATACGCGGCAGGCGGCTTCACGAGAGAAAAAGTGCAAAAACATTTCTCGGTCTGCCGCTCTGGCATGTTGCAAAAAAATGCAAAAGGCATAGTGGCGGTGGGCATAAACGCCACCGGGGTTATTGCAATAGGCTGCAAGGCAAGGGGGCTTGTTTCCTTCGGCGTTTTAAGCATAGGTCTTCTGTCTTACGGAACCCTGTCAATAGGTCTTATTTCCTTGGGATTTCTTGCGCTGGGACTTCTTGCCGCCGGCTGCTTTTCCTTCGGGATTCTTTCAGCGGGAGCTATAAGCGTTGGCATAATCTCGGTCGGCGGGGTTGCAATCGGCAAGTTTGCCGCAGGAGGCTTGGCTATAGGGCAGTACTTTGCAATCGGAGGGGCAGCGAAGGGCTATATCGCCGTCGGGGAAAGCAGCGCTTCGGGAATGCTGTTTGAAAAGCTTGGCGACCTCACCTCGCAGGATATTCAAAAAATCCGGCTTCTTTTAGACGAAAACGTCCCACGAAGCCTTAACTGGGCAAAAAATATCATTAAGCTGTTTCTGCATTAATACATGAAAGGCAGTCCTTAAAATGTCCGACATATACAAAATAAAACCCATAGCCGTGATAAAGAACGACTTTACCACAAAGTTCGGAATCCCTCGGCAGAGCGGACTTCTTGACAAAATGGAGTCAAAAATAATTTTCGAGCCGGAATACCGCGTCGGCGAGGCTCTGCGCGGAATCGAGCAGTATTCCCACCTTTGGCTGATATGGCTTTTTTCGCAGTCGGCAGACGATAAATTCCGGCCGACCGTCCGGCCACCGCGACTGGGCGGGAACAAAAGGGTAGGGGTGTTTGCCACCCGCTCGCCGTTTCGTCCAAACTCGCTGGGGCTTTCATCGGTCAGGCTTAAAGAGGTGATTGACACCCCAGACCACGGTAAAATCCTTATAGTGACCGGAGCAGACCTTATGGACGGCACCCCGATTTTTGATATAAAGCCGTATGTAAAATATTCCGACTCCCACCCCGAGGCGGAGTGTGGCTTTTCGGATGAATTCAAGGACTATTCTCTTAAGGTAATTATCCCGGAGGACATCAAAAAAAGCCTTCCCGAAGAAAAGCTTGAAACCATAACGGACATTTTGAGAAACGATCCACGTCCATCCTATCAGCACGACCCCGAGCGGGAATATTCCTTCGAGCACGGCGGGATATCGCTGAGCTTTAAGGTGGACAGCGAAGTTTTAACGGTAACAAAAGCGGATTCCGAGCGAAAGGCAGGACAATAAAAAATGAAAAAGCTGTATCTAATAGGCGGGACGATGGGCGCGGGAAAGTCTGCTGTCGGCAGTGCGCTTAACCGGCTTGCAAATAAAAGCGTCTGGCTGGACGGCGACGACCTTTGGCGGATGAATCCATTCACCGTCAGTGAAAACACCAAGCTTATGGTGATGGCTAACATCCGAGCCGTTATAAACAACTTCCTTGCCTGCCCGGATATTGACTGCGTTATCTTTACATGGGTAATGCACGAGCAGGAGATTATTGACGACATACTTTCGGGGCTTGCGCTTGACGGCGTTGAGGTCAGGGCGGTTTCGCTTATTCTGAGCGAGGAGTCTCTTAAAAGCCGGCTTGAAAAGGATATTGCCGCAGGGATACGCCAGCCGGATATTGTTGAGAGAAGTTTGGGGTATCTTAAAAAATATGACACGCTCGACACCGAAAAGCTTGATGTGAGCGGCATTTCGCCGGAGGATGCGGCGAAGAGGATTTTGGAGCTATAATTAAAACATCCGATGGGAGAGAATGTACTCTCTTCCGTCGGATGTTATTATTTATTATGCCAAAACTCGCATTTCAACCCCAGGTAGAAAAAATCTCTCAAAACGGGTTATTGTTTAATATGTCCTTCATGGTATAATTATATCAGGATAAGCGCTTGTCTGAATACAGCTTTAGGAGGAATAATAAAATGGTCAAGCTCGGAGAAAAAATAAAAGCATTAAGAAAGCAGAAAAACATTTCCCAAGAGATACTCGCAAATTATCTTGGGGTTTCATATCAGGCTGTTTCAAAATGGGAAAATGAAACGACAATGCCCGATGTCACCTTGATCCCTGCAATAGCGTCCTTTTTCGGAGTTACTACCGATGAGCTCTTTAACTTTAATCTGTTTGAGACAGAAATACAGGTCAAGAAAATCTGCGATGAAGCCTGCTATTACCGCGATACTGACAGAAAAAAGGCGGAAAAGCTCCTGCGCGACGGGTTAAAGCGGTTTCCGGGGAATCATCTTATATTGAACAATCTGCTTTATACATTGGATTTCGATACAAGAGGCAAGGATGTAGTGGATATTTGTACAACGCTGATTGAAAGCAGTAAGGATGATGAAATAAAGTATGACGCCTGCCACATTTTGGCTTCATATTATAAGGCAAACGGGAATTATGAGCTGATAAAGCCGACTCTTGATAAAATTCCTGAGATTTACTTTTCTAAATTAGAGCTTATGGCTACACTTCTTGATGGAGAGGATATGTTTGTTCCTGCTCATAAGCAAAAGAACATTTCGGCGGAAACCTTGATTGATATGCTGATGTGTCTTGCAAAATACTACAAAGAAAAGGGCGATACGGAAAAGTCCAGAATCCAGCTGACAATCGCAAAGAATGTAATGGAAGCCTTTGCAATTGATTTTGTTGAAAGTGACCTCTTTATAGGAACGGTATACGAATACTTAAGCGGGATAAAAGAAGAAATTGACAATCTTCTGCGCGAAATCGATTAATATAAATGGCGGCTGTAG
>USEH01000186.1 GCA_900553675.1 uncultured Ruminococcus sp.
CCAAGACCCTGCCAAAGTTTCGCGATAGCGATACTTATTGCCTTCTCGAGAAAGGATGGACCGAAAGCTTTTAGTTTTGTGCTATTTATAATTTGTGCTATAAAAATCCGGCGCAAGACCTAAAATTCAGGTCTCACGCCGGATTTAATTCTGTCAACAGACAGCTTTACTTAATAACAATCTTTGCCAGAGTTCCATATTCAAACTTCATAGTAGCGGTTATCGTTGTACCCTTATAGGTCAGCGTACAGTTGGGGTCTAACGGCTCTCTGATGCCAAGCGTTTCAACTGCCGATTCCAGACTGTCGCCCACGCTTACTCCGTTAAAGCGTAAATTCAAGGGACATCCAACGCTTGATATCTCTATAGCGGTAAGTCCGCCCTTGAAGACCTGATTTGAATTGAACGTAAGCTTTCCTCCGACGAACATCGCAATTGAATAGTAGTCGGTGGAGCTGGTGCTGCTTGCGGAGTTTTTGAACGTAGACTCGATGTATTCGCAGCTTGCTTCGTCGGAAAGCTTTATCTGCTCTCCGGCAACGGTAATAATCATCTTTTCATCGGTGGTTCTAACACGTGCATTCTTTATCGGCTCCCTTTCGGGAACGTCTGTGTTGTCCTCGGGCTCCTGAGTATCGTCGGGATTCTGGTTATTTTCAGGTTCCGGCTCCGGCTCCTGCCACGGGTCAGCCTCGCCCACGCTCACCTTGCCAAGCCATTCAAGATCGACAAAGTTGTAATTCTCGCCGACTATCTTGCGGCGGATGTACCTTGATAGCTCCTTGGTTACCGCCTTGTGGACATACTTAACCGGGTTGTTTTCGGTTGTGGTTACAAAGCTGCTCTCCTGCTCCAGAATGCCCATGTCGGTGTAGCCTGGATTTATTCTTTCGTAGTACCGATGGTATGCAATGTCCTGACCGCTCATGTTGTAAACGTCGTACAAAAGCTCGTCGACAACGGTTACGCTGCCGTTTTCGTTTACATAAAGGCTTGTAAGAATTGTGTCGCCTTTGGAATATATCGGCATACCCTCTATCTGATTTTCCTCTGTACCCTTTATCCATACGCGCGCGTTAACGTCGCAGCCGGTCTGGTTGAGGTAGTCGTATTCGATGTTTACGTCATAGGGGGTGTATAAGCCGCTTGAATACGGGGCGGGGGAGCTGCCCGAGTCTGCTTTTCCCTCTATCCTCATTCTTACAAGGCTTGCACCGCCCGACTCAGCCTCCTGCTTCAGCTGAGCGGCAAGAAGGTCGTAGAAGTTAAGAGCTGTGTAGCTGCCCGCAGTTTCTCTGGGCGCGGAAGCATCTTGTTCGCCGCTTTCAGTGCTGCCGACAGTGTTATCGGCGGAGTTATCCTTGGGGACGGCTTCTACAAGCTCGCTCACACCGTCGTACAGCTTGGCATTTTCCACCTGAGCCGACGAGTTTAGCATAAGAATATAGTCCTCGGTGTTGTAATCACCGTCGTAGTCGGGGGAATTCATGGTTATGGAATAGACCTGCGAGTCATCATCATCCGCTGGTTCGGTTTCTTCCGTTAAAGGTTTGTCTACGGGGGTATCCTCCGAATCGTAATAGCCCTGTACCGGTTCGTCTGACATGGGATCAATGCCGTTTGAAGCGGTTGCCGGCTCGTTTGGAGCGTATTCTTCATCAGCGACATCATCAACGTCGGCGTCGGCGGAGTTCATCAAAACATCATCACCGTCGGCGGTGACATCGCTTTCTGAATCTGCCGACCTGTTTTGGTATGCGTCGTAGCTTTTGGTCTTTATTCTCGACGACATCAGCGATACAACGCCGATCGAGGATATTACGGCTACAAGGCAGGCTGCTATGGAGATGTATTTATAAAGCTTCATTTTGGACATAACCTCTTTATTTGAAGCTCCGCCCTCGCTAAGCTCTATCTGGGGCTTATCTTTATCTCCCTTGGCTGCCTTTGCCGCCTCGGAAATACACGCCTTTTTAAGGCTTTCCTTAAACTCGGCGCTCAGACAAAGAGAACCGACTTCGTCTTTATATTCAGTTAGAAAATTCATCGCCGAACTCTCCTTCCAGCATACTGCCAAGTTTTTTTCTTGCCCTCATCAGAAGCGACGATACTGTATTCTGATTCGAGCCCATAATCTGCGCTATTTCCTTTATCGGATAGCCCTCGAAGTAGTAAAGGTATACCGCCGTGCGGTATTTTTCGGGCAGGGCGTTTACCGCGCTCATAACGCTGCCGTCCGACTGATATTCGTCGCTTGCGGGGATATTTTCCGTAAGCTCGATATTCGGATGGGAATAGGCTTTTTTGTTGTAATTCTTGCACATATTAATTGTGACTCTTAAAATCCATGCCTTTTCATGCTCCTCCGACTCAAAGTCCGGAAGCAGGCGGCATAGCTTTAGAAATACCTCCTGAGTGATATCCTCGGCATAGTGGGTATCGCACAGGGCGTGATACGCGGTGCGGTATACCATGTCCGAGTATTTATCAACAACGGAAGATATGTAAACGTTGACGTCTTTAGTTTGCATTATCCTTCACGTTTGCTGATTATGCAATAACCGTTTGAAAGCTGCGAGCAATCGGTTATTCAGCAAGAACTCCTTTCTGTCCTGTAATTCTTCATACCGTGCGCACCTGCACCGCAAGCGGCAGGGTGCATCCATCCTCGGTCGCCTGTAGTCACATCACGGACACGGGGCGGTTGAGAATCAGTATTCATTCATGTTTCAATAACAATACAACCAAGCGGTTGAAAATATTGCAGTGTATAATTATATTTTATCAGGTTTTTATAAAAAGTAAACACTATTAATGGAGAAAAATTAAAATTGTAATAAATAATTAATCTTTTAGCCATTGACAAATGACAAAAAATATGTGACAATTATTGTGTATAGAAGTCATTTTATAAGAATCACAGGGCGGACAGTATTTGTAGTTAAATTTTTCGGAACATTATTGTAAGGATTTCCGCCGACAATAGCTACTAATCAGAAAGGTTAAGATACAGATGGTAAAAAAGGTACTTGTAGACGGTCATTATGGCGCCGTCAGCCTTAATATAGGTTCGATTCTCGGCGGCAGGAAGGATCTGGAGGTTATCTGCTTAGAGGATAAATCCACCTTCACCCCCGAGCAGAGGGTAAATCTTTTAAACACGGCGGATATAGTAATACTCTGCCAATCCGCGCAGACGGTCACGCAGGAACTGACAGTCATACGGCGTCATGGGCCGCGGGCCGCGCAGGAGATTCATTGCGGCAGTTCCGGCGTCCCTGTCCTTGTCAAACAGTGCCAGTGCACACAGAAACAGGGCGCAGATGCGCTCCGGCTGTCTTCCGCCTGCCGCAAGCGTCTCAAATTCCTGCAGGCTTGCAGGGATGCTTTGAATTGTGACCTGCATATAAAACCCTCCTGCTTATGGATATGTCCGGAGCCACGTTTCCGCGTTGCCGGACTTGGTATAGTCGTGGCCGTTGGCAGCTTCCATCGCATACCAGTATGCCCAGTGCTGCTCGTTCATGTCAGCAAAGACTCTTGGCATCTCTTTCAGATGGGCACGGATATACGCTTCGTCGGCGCTGCGTTCGAGCAGGCGGCAGGTGACTGCGGCGACCTCTGCTCTGGTAATGTTGTTGCCCGGCTTGAATGTTCCATCCGCATAGCCTGTGACCCAGCCGCGCTTTGCCGCATAGGAGATGGACTTTGCTGCCCAATGAGAGGCAGGAACGTCCGTAAAGGTCGCAGCTCCGTCCGTCAGCTGCTCAAACCGGCAGCAGATCGCGGCAAACTCCGCGCGCGTGATCGGCGCGTTTGGCCGGAACGTTCCGTCGCTGTAGCCGCGGACGATCCCAAACTGTTCCATGTAGCCGATGTAGT
>USEH01000187.1 GCA_900553675.1 uncultured Ruminococcus sp.
TAAAAGAGAAAAAGGTGCTCGTTCTCGGCGTGATAACCGCACTCCTTGCCGTGGCGACAAGCCTTATAAACCTTTATATCTCGCCGATGATTCTTGCCTGCGTGGAGCAGGGGGCGTCGGTTGCACGGCTTGCAGCGACGATTCTTGTGTTTACGGGTCTGCTGATTGTCACAAGCGCAGTTTCTGCCTATGTAGGAGCGAACATCATTTACGGCAGGATAACCGTGCGAAGTGCAATCATAGCGGCGGTCAACCGAAAGGCGACGACGACATCATACCCCAACGTCGGAGACGAAAAATTCCGCAAGCTTCACTCCAAATCCTCCGAGGCGGTGTCTTCCAACTCCTGCGCCTCCGAAGCCATCTGGACAACGCTTACCGAGCTTTTAAAGAACGTTGTCGGCTTTGCGATTTACCTTGCACTGCTTTCAACCCTCCAGCCGGCTGTAATGCTTGTCATCCTTGCAACCACTCTTTTGGGATACTTTGTAAGCAAGCGGATCAACGAATACGGCTATCGCCACCGTGATGAGGTCGAGGACTACGAAAACAAGCTGTGGTACACCTCACGAACCTCGCAGGACGCTAAGGCTGCCAAGGATATAAGAATATTCAACCTGAAGCCGTGGCTCAACGAAGTCACCGATAAGGCGTATAACGCCTATGTGCAGTTTCACCGCCGAGCCAACGGCGTGTATATCTGGAGCAGCATTTTAGACCTTGTTCTGGCATTTTTAAGAAACGGCGTTGCCTATGCCTACCTTATCAATCTTGCTTTGAAAGACGGTCTGAGCGCCTCACAGTTCCTGCTTTACTTCTCGGCTGTCGGCGGCTTTGCGGGATGGGTCACCGGAATTTTAGGAAACCTTTCCACCATGCACATCCAAAGCCTTGATTTGTCGGTGATACGCGAATTTCTGGAGTACCCCGAGCCGTTCACGCTCGACGAAGGCAAGCCGATTCAGCCCGACCCGATGGGAAAATATGAAATCGTTATGGAGAACGTAAGCTTTAAGTATCCCGGAAGCGAAAACTACATCCTCAAAAACGTGAATCTAACCCTCCACGCTGGCGAAAAGCTTGCTGTTGTGGGACTTAACGGCGCGGGAAAAACCACCATTGTAAAGCTTTTATGCGGCTTTTACGACCCAACCGAGGGCAGAGTGACTCTGAACGGCACCGACATCCGCGAGTTCAGGCGGCTGGACTACTACAAAATGTTCTCGGCAGTGTTCCAGAGCTTCTCACTGTTAGCATCCACGGTCGCCGCAAACGTCGCTCAAAGCGAGGACGATATCGATATGCAAAGGGTGCGCGAATGTGTTGCGATGGCTGGTCTTAAGGAAAAAATAGAATCCCTGCCGCAGGGCTATGAACAGCTTTTGAACCGCGATGTTTACGAGGACGCGGTTATGCTCTCCGGCGGAGAGACACAGCGGCTTATGCTGGCAAGGGCGCTGTATAAAAACGCGCCGGTAATCATGCTCGACGAGCCGACAGCCGCGCTCGACCCAATTGCCGAAGCCGAGCTGTACCAAAAGTACGGTGACATGACAAGCGGCAAATCCTCGGTGTACATCTCCCACCGTCTTGCATCCACCCGCTTCTGCGACAGGATAATTTTTATAGAGGGCGGGGGAATCGCCGAAGAAGGCACCCACTCCGAACTTCTGGCAAAGGGCGGACGGTATGCCGAGCTGTTCGAGGTTCAGAGCAAGTATTACAAAGAGGAGGCTGAGGAAAATGTCTGAAAAAGCTAAAAAGAAAAGCTCGCTTCTGCCGTGGAAGGAAGCGGCACACATCAACATTAAGGCTATGAAGCTGCTTTGGGGCGAATACCCGCAGATGTTCGCTTCCCGAATCATATATATAATTTACAACGCACTGACACCTTACGTTGGAATATATCTTTCCGCACTGATACTGGGCGAGCTTTCCACCACGCGCGACCCTCAAAGGCTGATGCGGCTTGTAATAATCACATTGGCTTCGGCAGCGGTGATATCACTTATAGCCGCACTTATAAGAAAGTGGTATATGACCAACTCCGCCGGAATGTACTATAAGGTAGACCGTATCCTTACCAAAAAGCTTTTGGATATGGACTTTGCCTGCGTGGAGGACGCCAAAACCCAGCAGCTTCTTTCAACCATCATTCAGAACCAGAACGGTCAGGGCTGGGGACTTATCAATGCCTACAGCGGCGTTGAGCAGATAGTCTCCTCTGCGACAACGATTTTAGGCGGCGCCGCGCTGACCGTCACGCTTTTCACAAGCCGCGTTCCGCAGTCGGCAGGATGGTTGACCGTTCTCAACAGCCCTCTGTTTATACTTATTATTCTTGCTGTGATGATACTGATAACCTACGCCTCCCCGGCGCTTTCAAGCAAGGCAAACGAATACTGGGCGCGCGAAACCGACAAGCACAACCTTGCAAACCGCCTGTTCGGCTTTTATGGATGGATGGGCTATCACAAGGATCTTGCGGCGGACATACGAATCTATCGTCAGGATATAATATGCGACAAATACAACACCGACAAGCACGGAACCTTTGCCTCTAAGGGACCGTTTGCCAAATCCGCCAAGGGACCTATAGGACTGTATACAGCCGCAGGCTCGGCAGTCTCGGTGGTGTTCACCGGCTTTGTATATGCGTTCGTCTGCCTTAAGGCGATAGCGGGAGCCTTCGGTGTCGGCGAGGTCACCCAGTATGTCAGCGCTGTAACTATGCTTGCGGGCGGAGCTTCAAAAATCTTTGGAAACCTTAACACTGCCCGCATGAACGCGTCCTTCCTAAAGCCTGTATTTGAATTTTTGGAGATGCCTTCGGATATGAGTACAGGAACTGTTCCCATCAGCGAGAGCGATATCAAGAATTTTGAGATCGAGTTTAAAAACGTTTCCTTTAAGTACCCCGGAAGCGAGGATTACGTTCTTAAAAACGTCAGCTTAAAGCTCAATTCCGGAAGCTGCACCGCGATAGTAGGGCAGAACGGAAGCGGCAAAACCACCTTTATAAAGCTTTTGTGCCGCCTTTACGACCCCACCGAGGGCGTAATAACCCTGAACGGCAGGGACATCCGCGAGTACGACTATGCGCAGTATATGCGTGTGTTCTCGGTGGTCTTTCAGGATTTCAAGCTGTTTGATTTTATGCTGGCGCAGAACGTTGCCTCCGGCTCGGGCTATGACGGCGGTCTGGTGGAGGAGTGTCTTGAAAAATCCGGCTTCGGCGAGCGGCTTAAGTCGCTTCCGCAGGGAATCGAGACCTATCTGCACAAGGGATTTTCTAAGGAGGGTGTTGACGTTTCCGGCGGCGAAGCGCAGAAGATCGCCCTTGCGCGAACCCTTTACCGCAACGCTCCGTTCATAGTTTTAGACGAGCCCACCGCCGCCCTCGACCCGATAGCCGAGTCGGAGATGTACGCCCATTTCAACTCGATAGTAGGCGGCAAGACTGCGGTATACATCAGCCACCGCCTGTCCTCCTGCAGATTCTGTCAGGATATACTTGTGTTTGACTGCGGAAGGCTTGTGCAGAGGGGAGAGCATGAGGAGCTGCTGGCGGATGAGAGCGGCAAGTACTATGAGCTTTGGACTGCGCAATCGCAGTATTATGCTTGATATCGCTTTGAAAAGTCGGGGAGGTTAGGAATCCCGAAAAGCAGGTTATCATCTATTACCTCTATATAATAACAGCACCTGCCTGAGATTTCTTGGGCGGGTGCTGTTGTTGGCGTATATGGGTTTGGTTTGGGCTATTACGGAGTGCAGTCATGGACGCACTGGCGTGCGCCCATAGGGAGACCCCCGACGAGGGTAGCGTTAGGCTTCGCCTACCGTTTCCCACGTAAAAA
>USEH01000188.1 GCA_900553675.1 uncultured Ruminococcus sp.
ACCGGCATAGTTTTAGCGCTTCTCCCCATGGCGATAGCAGCAGCTGCTGTTGTAGCCTCCAAGAGAAAGTAATAGTAAGATAATTTAACAGAAAAGAGTCCTTAATCGGGCTCTTTTTGTTTTTAAGAATAAATTTGCCATACTTATCACTTTACATAGCAGCTAAAATATGATATAATCAATATGTTTGTTTTTAGAATTGATATGTGAAGGAGAGTTGTTTTAATGCGGGAGTCGTTTGAACGATATTTCGCAAATATCAAAGAAGCTAACGACCTTGTTCGCCCGAAGATATCCTGCGACGTGCCGCGTGATAAGCTTCTTGAGATGATACATTTAAACGCCGAAAGACTTGCCAAGCTAAAGCGCGAAAACGACGAATTTCTGAAAGAAAATATCCTGAATATTAACCCGCTTGCTCTTACCCAAGAGTATGTTGATGAGCTTTCAGAGTTTGCCGATATTCTGTTCAAAAATGCAAATGGGTGCGATATCGGCATCGCGTATAAAATCCATAATCTTATATATAAATATGCCGAGCATTACGGCAAAAGAAACCTGATGATTAAAGAGCTGTATTATCAGGGAATGACGCTTTACTATCTTCATCTGTCGATTGGCTCTATGAGGATAAACACCAACGGTGAGGAGCTTTACGGCTATTACTGCAAGGGCGCTTCGTATATAACTCAGTATGAGGAAATCGACGATGAGGACACCAGAGGGTATATAATCAGGTGCCTTGGCAACAGAAAATACGGACATCCGGCAATAAAAGGCGACAACAACTGGACTGTCGGCAGCGACGACTCATATGCCGGATATGAGGAGTATTCAAAAATTTTTGAGCAGACTATCGGCATAATGAAATCGCCGCATTACCGAGGTCTTAATCCCGGACTTCCGTGGAGCAATTATGAATATGCCATGCACTTTGACAGAACAACATATCTTTCATGTCTGCGAACAGCGCACGAGAATAGTATCGAAAGTCCGCTGATCGAGCGCATGAAGCAGGACGTTCTGGAATCCGCCGAGTATGTATACAATCATCAGGAGGAGATAGCAAGACGCAGGCATCAGTCGGTCGGGGTAAGAACCTGCTATGTTTATGCCGCTGCAAGGTTCCACGCGGGTAAGGCGGATATCAAAGAGGTTGTGGATATCCTTTTGGATACCAATGAAAAAGCCGACCCGAAGGATTATACCCAAAATGGCATAACCGCCAACATCGGCTTTCCAACATATGCAAGCCATTATATGGAATATATGAACAGCGCCGACGCTGAGCGGTATCGCCCAAGGATTAAAGCCGCCCTGAACCGTGCGGTCGAGTTTTTCGACAACTTTCCGAACGAGCTGTTCGGTGAGTATACCAGCCATTGGGTGTCGGAGCTTGTAAGAGAGCAGACATATGGCAGCAGCTTTTCAAGGGCGCGAATTATGGAAATGATGATTTTGTGCCACACCTCAACGTTTGTTCATTCGGTAATGGTGGCATATCTTACAAGAGCGATTTTTGAAGAAGCCATCCGTATCGACCCCAAGATTCTGGGCGGAGTTTTCGGAGCCGAGTCTGCCGAGGATATCACTGCCAACAGGCAGACTTACTCCAATCGCGCGTATCGCTGCGGGCTGTATCACGATGTTGGCAAAAGCAATGTTCTTTCATATATAACAACCTATGGAAGAAAGCTTTTAGATGAGGAGTTTGAGGTTATAAAGTATCATCCGGTTATGGGATACGCTCTTCTGAAAAGTTATGACGACCTTGAAATAGAATCTGAGGTTGCGCTGAAGCATCACCTTTAGTATAACGGCAAGGGCGGCTATCCGGTTAAACACGGCGAAACCAATGAGTCTGCACGTTCGATTATAGATATCGTGACAGTTGCCGATTCGCTCGACGCCGCAACCGACAATATCGGCAGAAGCTATGCCCAGACCAAAACCTTTGAAGCTCTTGTGGATGAGCTTAGGCAGGGAAGCGGCACAAGGTATTCGCCCGATATAGTCAGGCTGTTTGACAATGCCGATTTCTGCATACGTCTTAAGGATAATATGTCTGAGCGCCGCAAAAATGTTTATTGCCGTGCCTACGAGGCACGCCGCAAAATAGAAATTCCGGAATAAAACGAAAGGATGATTGTTAATGAAATATACTTCCGCCGAGGCGAATAAGCTTTTAAAAAAGCTCAACGAAGAAAAATGTATGCTTTTGGATAACGAATCCCGCAGCTCTGTTTTCAGTGCCGCTTTGGGGGAGGATGTCGAGTCCGTCCGCCCGGAATACGACTATTCCGCAGCGGCTCAGAAGCTCGAAGCCCTCAACGCCGATATAAGAAAGGTAAAGCACGCTATAAACGTCTTCAATACAACTCACACGGTTGCCGGCTTTGACATGACAATAGATGAAATGCTTGTGTATATCCCTCAGCTCACCGAAAAGAAGGCAAGGCTTTTGGCAATGTCATCCCGCCTGCCCAAGGAGAGAAAAAGCGTTTCCGGCTATGGCGCAAACGCTGTTATTGATTACCTTTATGCCAACTATGACGTTACAAAGGTTGCCGAGGATTACAGCGCCGTATCCGAGCTTTTGAGCAAAGCGCAGACCGCTTTGGATATCGTCAACACCACCGAAACCATGGAAATCGATATCTGATTTGATAAATGATATCTTTCCCGATCTGTCCGCAGCAGCAGATTTTTTTAAAATGCTTTTTTAGTAATAGTTCAGGGTATTAGTCTTGCCGTTATTCCAATTTGTTATTTGTTATATGTTAATGTGCAAGGTAGGATAAGCTCATTGAATTATTATATTTGCTCTGCGTTCAGATCTTAAAACTTTTTCTGCCCTTGGGCGGAATCCGGCGGAAGTATAGGGTTATATGCCGGATTTGAAATATTGTCGCAAAATTATAATATAACGTAATATCGGAAGGAGAAATCATTATGGGACTTATTAAAGCAGGACGTACAGCACTCAAATCGACTCTGGCGGATCAGTGGAAGGAATTTTTCTACTGCGATTCGCTTGACAAGGACACTCTTGTTGCAAGGGGACGGAAAAGAGTAAGCGGAAAGTCTTCAAACACATCCGGAAGCGATAATGTTATAACCAACGGTTCGGGAATCGCCATTGCCGACGGTCAGTGCATGATTATAGTAGAGCAGGGCAGAGTGGTAGAGGTCTGCGCCGAACCCGGTCAGTTCACATATGATTCCTCATCCGAGCCAAGCGTATTTTCCGGAAATCTGGGCGACAGCATTGCCGAAACCTTTAAAACGCTTGCAAGACGCTTTACTCACGGCGGCGACACCGCAAAGGATCAGCGCGTTTACTACTTCAATACCAAGGAAATTATAGACAACAAGTTCGGAACGGCAAATCCTGTTCCTTTCAGAGTTGTGGATACAAAAATCGGTCTGGATATTGACGTCTCTTTGCGCTGCAACGGCGTTTATTCCTACAAGATTTCCGATCCGCTTTTGTTCTACGCCAACGTCTGCGGAAACGTTTCCCGCGATTACACAAGGGATCAGCTTGATTCACAGCTGAAAACCGAGTTCATCTCCGCTTTGCAGCCCTCTCTGGCGAAGCTTTCAGCGATGGAGCTGCGCCCCAACCAGATAATTGCTCACAACACCGAGCTTGAAAACGCTCTTAACGATACTTTGTCCAAGAAGTGGAAGGAACTCAGGGGCATCGAGGTTGTAACGGTATCCTTAGGTTCGGTAACTCTCCCCGAAGTGGATCAGCAGCTTATCAAGAGCGCGCAGCACTCCGGAATGTTAAAGGACCCCACCATGGCGGCAGCCACACTTGTAGAAGCT
>USEH01000189.1 GCA_900553675.1 uncultured Ruminococcus sp.
CAATTGGTTAATTCTTTTGTTTTTTGCATTGTCTACTTGACAGGGGGCATATTAACGCTATCATGATTAGTCGATTTATATTAAAAGCAGCAGCCGCCAGGGAAATCCCGACGGCTACCGCTTTTAATTTATTAGATTTACAGGATAATGTCAATCCTCAAAGACAAGCTCATATCCATCAAAGGAGAGCTTTTCAATCTTTTGTATATCCACCGCGTTTGCAAAGGGGAAGCTGATATAATAAATATCATTTGTGGGGTCTGTATCATCATAGTTTTCTACAAAACCGCTCTTACCGTCCAAAATGTAGTACAGCGCAAAGTAGGTCTCGCCGCTGCCGTATATTCTGCCGTCGTCGAGATGGATTCGCAGGTTGTTTAAGTCGATGCCCGTAGGATTATTTGCTATTTTTGAAGCCTTGCTGTTCTCCGAGGTGAGCTTAAACATGATTCCAAAAGGTGAAAGCTGCGCCGAGATGTCCACATCACCATATTTGGTTGGGCATTTAATAGTATTCGATATGCGGTTGTCCATCTTTTTAAGCTTGTCTGAGGGGATGGTTATGTTTCCCTTCGCTGCCCACAAGGGGACAAACTCCCAATTGCTTTCGGGTGAAATATATCCAAAGCCGTTAAGACTGATTTCAACCGCATCCGGCATGCTGCCATATCCGCGAGAGTATACCGAAAAGGTGAACACGTCGCCCTCCAGCGATATCGGCACTATATTTGTATAGGCGGCCGATGGCTCAATATTGTAGTATTTGAATGACAGATAGGCGTCATCCGGGATGTCCTCAAGCGCCTTTTTTGCCTTCTCGGGCAGGGCGTACTGAACTACCGCCCAGAGGTAGTGGTCGTCGCACATTATCGCGGTAGCTCTGAAATCCCCGGTCATAAATTCGCCCTCGTTTTCAATCTCAACTCCGTATTCCTCGAGATTTTCAAGCCAAGGGAACAGTGCCGGGTCGGGAATCTCCTCGCCGTACTCATTGTAGAAATAGTTGTAGTCTGCATAGCGTACCGGAGTGAGGTCGGCAAATTCGGGCATGGTCTCCTCCTCGGTAAAGGGTGATTCGTTTTGAAGACCGGATCTGCGGTCGAGCGAGTATTTCATTTTATCAAGACCGCTTGTGTAGCTGATGTAGCTTATTGCCACGGCACTTTCGGTGCTTTCATCCTCATAAATCAAGGCTGAATTGCCGGCATCCGCAGAAGATTCCTTTCCGTTCTCAGCAGGATATTTATCTGTCTTAGCGGAAATCTGAGAATTGAAGCAGCTGCTAAGAATCTGAGTTGCCTTTTTGTAAACGGCGGCATAGTCGGTATAGTTCAACGCGGCAGCACCGGTACTTAGCGCAACAATTACGATAATTGCCGCCAAAAGCGTCGGCTTGAATCGAAAACGCCGTTTTTCGGGCAGCTCAGCCTCTTTTAAATACTTATCGTCGATACCGCCGATTGCTTCTATGATTTTTGGGATATTCATACCTTGATACCTCTTTCCTGCAAATATTTCTTAAGCTTTTCCCGCGTGCGCATAAGGCTTATTTTTACCTTTGATTGACCGAACCCGAATCCCGCCGAAATCTGAGCTATCGAGTCCATATGCCAGTATCTGCGCAGGAATATGATACGATCATCATGATTCGGGGTGCCTACAAAATCGTTTATAACCTCGGTCAGCTCGGGAATATCAAACTCCGGCGGAACGCTGTTATCCGGAAGAATGTTTTCAAGCTCGGAAAAAGATATTTCCAGCTCCTGCGAACACTTTTTGCATTTAAGCGATTTCAGGCGGTTCAGCGAAACGTTCCTTACTATTTTCATAAGATAGCATTTGAAGTCGTCCGGACGTTCGGGAGGTATAGCATTCCATGTCCTTAAATATGTTTCGTTTACGCATTCCTCTGCGTCCTCTTTAACGCACAGAATGTTAAATGAAACAGCATAGCATTTTCGTCCGTATTTCTGCGAAGTCGCGGTTATTGCGCTTTCATCCCGCGAAAAGAAACAGCGGATTATTTCCTCATCTGTCTGCATAAGCTTCTCCTTTCATTGTGCTATAACTAAGGACAACATTTTTCCGAAAAAGGTTACAAAGTATAGCATTATTATAAAGTTTTTATGTGAGGATAGTCAAGGGGGCTTTCGGCGAAAGGAGGAGTTTTGAATAATATTCAAACTTTAAACAGCTTGGGAGGGCTTTGTATCTTTAGTTTATATAACGATGGGTTTTGCGGCGGTTCAACAACCATACATGGTCAGACGTTTTTTAACGGGAAATTAGTATAGAGACATAAGCATAAATACCGGAGCCGTGAGACGTGTACTACGTCCGCAGCTCCGCTTTTTAAGGCATAATAGACGGATATTTCGCGGAAAATCATCATTTTACCCGCATTGAGCCACGCTCCACCCCCAAAAACGCCTTGTTTTCTCTCTGCACCGTTGAAATTTCTGCTCTCATCTGTTATAATCCAGATAGCCGGCAAGAAAAATATTGACAGCTCTTTTATGCTGTCAGAAGGATAAGGAAGATTGAAATGCAGGAATGTAAAACTCTCGGAAACTACATCAGAGAAAAGCGGATGGAAAAGGGCTACTCGCAGAAGCAGCTTGCGCAGATGCTGTATGTCACCGAATCGGCGGTAAGCAAGTGGGAGCGGGGTGCCAATTACCCCGACATAACCATGATATCCGACATCTGTCGGGTGCTGGACATCAGCGAGCACGAGCTTGTAACCGCCTCCAACGACGACGATTATCGCCGTATCAAGCGCGAATCAAAGCTCTACCGCCGCATAACCGACGCGGGCTTTATCACACTTTCGGTCGCCTATGCTATTGCGCCGGTGATATGCTTTATAGTAAATCTTGCCACCTCGCACACGCTTTCGTGGTTCTGGGTGGTGCTTGCAAGCATTGTCTGTGCGTTCTGCTTTTTCCCGTCCTGTATGCGCTTTTTCAAGAGCAACAAGCTGTTCTGGTATGCCGTGACTACATTTTCGTCGGTTGTTCTGCTGCTTTTTGTCTGCGGGATATATACCCGCTCGGTAAGATGGGTGCCGGTTGCGGTTGCGGGTGTTCTTTTGGGATACGCTGCTCTGCTTGGTCCCGTGGCACTGAAATCGCTTAAAAAGCTCGGAAAAGCTAAGCTTTTGGTATATTTCTGCGCGCTGTTTGCGCTGACGCTTTTGGTTCTTTTGTCCGCGAGACTTCTCGCCGCGTTCCCGCTGGCAAGAGCATTTCTTTTAACGCTTTACTGCTATTCGCCGTTTTTGCTTTTGGGACTTGTTATGCTTGTCTCTCCGAACCGTCTTTTCACCGCCGGAGCGGGAGTAACGCTTATCGGACTGATGGCGGCTTTGGCAAACTATGCACCTGATTTTTCCGCTGGCAAACATGAATGAAGGCGTTTACACGGTGGATTTATCCGACTGGATCGGGCATATCAACGGAAATATCATGCTGATTCTGCTGATAGTGTCGGTATCGCTGGGTATAGGACTTATGACGGCGGGGGTTCTTACCAAAAATGGAAAGAAGGAAAAGCGGGGATAGTGTCGGGCGTTAGGGTCTGACTGTAAAATTATAGGGTGTGTGCGGGGTTCTGCGCACATCTTTTTGCATGCAATCACAGAATGTAACGCCTGACTTTTGTTTGGGAAAATATTCAGGAGCCATTCTTTTGTTGCGTTCCCTCCGGCGCGCCCTTGTAGATAGTAGTTCTATCGCAGTACCTGCGGGAGCCGTACAGAGTACGGGCGGAGGTCTACGCGAAGCGTTTACAGTGGGTACCCTGCCCACTGTAAACGCGCCGC
>USEH01000190.1 GCA_900553675.1 uncultured Ruminococcus sp.
CTATCGCTGAGAAGAAGAGCAAGTAATACTTCGCTTAAGGCAAATTGATATGAAAAGACCTTGCAGAGTTTTTTCTGCAAGGTCTTTTTTGTACTATCTTCATAAATTGGGAAGGTTCATGTTCCCTCTCGTGGGTTTATCTTTGAGGACTTTTAGCAGCCCTTGTTCTAATTCTCTGCGGAAGCAACACCGTTCCAAATGCATCCTTTTATAAACTCGTTCAGAGTTTCGTGCCTTGATTCAGCAACGATAATAGCTTGCTTGTGAAGCTCTGGGTCAAGTCTTATGCTGATTGCACCTTTGTAGTATTTTTCAGGCTCCACACCGTCTGCCTCGCACATTTCAAGATAGCTGTCAACTGCTTCTTCAAAATCTGTCCGTAGTTCATCAATGCTGCTGCCTTCGTATGATATAAGTCCTCTCACGCCAATGACCGAGCCGAACAGAATATTATCCTCGGCAGAATAATCAACTGAACCATAATAACCTTTGTATTCTATAATGTTGTTTTTCATATCAATCCCTCCTTGGACAATACGCTCACAATCTGCTTTACCTGGTATTCCAAAAGCTCTTTACGAGGATGAGGCTTGTGCAAAATAATCGGAATACTGTCCTTGCGGAACATTACTGTCGAACCACTTGTTTTTCCTTTATTAAAGCGGACAAATCCAAGTGCAGTAAGTAATGTTTCCATTTCCTCAAAGGTAAAATCTTTTGGATTTGATTTTAACTTTGCAATTAGTTTTTCTTTCTTACCCATTATTATATCCTATCCTGTAGTATATGCAATATTCTGTCGCTGTTTTTTGGCGACAATTATATTATATGCTGCAATTTCATTTTTGTCAAGTGTATTCAGACAATAATATACGATATTACATTTCCATATTAACGTATTCACCCCAAATCTAACAATTAGGGCATCAAATTAATATTCAAAATGGTAAAATGTAATGTTCTCAGCAATTACTCTGCTTTCATTAATCGTAGCTCAGGCGGCTATCGCTGAGAAGAAGAGCAAGTAATACTTCGCTTAAGGCAAATTGATATGAAATTGACCTTGCAGAGTTTTTTCTGCAAGGTCTTTTTTGTTCCACGAGCCAACGGTTTTACCGTGGGGTCTAATACTAATTTCTCGTAAAAGTGTAAATGGTTTGCTTTGGCAACCCACATAAAATCGCAGCGGGATTATCAAATCCGGATTTGCCAACTCTCTATGCAAAAATATTAAATCACTTTTTTCATGGAAGCTCTTGACTATCTGCAAATCCGATGTATAATTATCTTATCGATTCACAGCGACATTTCATCCAATATAATCGTACAAAGGAAGGTCAAAAATATGAAATCTATAAAAATTTTAATCGTAATCATCTGCACAGCTGTTCTATGCTCCTGCGGAGGAGAACCCCAAACTGCCGAAATCTCCGCGAACGAGGTTACCAAGGAGGTATATCAGTACCTTTGCGACAGCTTCGGCGAGGTTATGCTCTCCTGCCAGCAGGAGTCCACGTGGATGGGTTCGCCCGACTACGAGATGGACATAATCGAAAAGGCTACCGGCAAGCTTCCCGCAATGCGCGGTCTGGACTTTATGAACGGCGACTTCGACGGAGTTGTCGAGCGTTCAAAGCAGTGGTGGGAAAAGGGCGGACTTGTAACCATCTGCTGGCACACCGGCATCAACGGCAAGGGCTATCAGGAATCAAAGGACGATATCCCCGACTTCGACAAGCTGCTCGACGAATCCACCCCCGAACACGCTGCCATGATAGAAAACTGGGACAAGGCTGCAAATGCTCTTTCCGAGCTGCGCGACGCGGGCGTTCCTGTTCTTTGGCGACCCTTCCACGAATTTGACGGCGGCTGGTTCTGGTGGGGCAAGGGCGGCGGCGAAAACTTTATCAAGCTCTGGCGAATGATGCACGACCGCTTTACAAACGAATTCGGGCTTGACAACATGATATGGGTGCTGGGCTACTCGGGCGAGGTTAAGGACGGCTGGTACCCGGGCGACGAGTATTGCGACATCATCGGTTCGGACACCTACGACAATTCCACCCACAAGTCGGCATATGACAAGCTTGACAAAATGAAAACCGGAAAGCCCATTGCCTTCCACGAGTGCGGCTATGTTCCCCGCATAGAAAGGTTTGAAGACGACGGCTGCCTGTGGAGCTGGTTCATGATATGGCATACCGACTTTATCTCAAGGCACGACAAGATGGATCTTCACGCAGTTTACAACTCGGACAAGGTAATCACCCTCGACGAGCTGCCGGAGTGGGGAAAGCAGTAAGCATACAGAGAAAATAGAAAAATCGGGGCAAACCACTGCAATCCTGGTTTTGCCCCGATTATTATTTTATGATTTCCTCATGCAATCTCTTCCAATCTTCCCGAAGACCTGCCGTTTTTGATGTACTCTTCATAGGCAAGCTCCTCGAAAAAGCTTTTTGTTCTTTTCATAAAGACGGCTGCAAGAAGCTGGGCGATGGACGAAGCCGCAAACGCCGCAAAGGCGAACAGGTCATAGCTCGTGGCAAAAGCCAGAGATAAAGCTATAACCGCACACGCGCACAGGGAGAAGAACGACGAGGTGGATATGCCATACGCCGAGGACTTTTGGGTTACAAGCGAATATTGGATGGAGGTGAGGTCGTCCACGGTGGACGCGCTGAAGCGGTATATCCAGTACAGCACCCCGACCGCGATAAGTCCCAGCAGAAGCTCGCCGAAAACGGTTGCAAAGAAGGAGAATATCATAGAATTAACATATCTTTTCCTGTAGCAAAGCACGCAGTAGCAAATCATTTTGTAGGTAAACAGCAACGCCAGAACTGCTCCCAGCGGCTTTACAAGCTTATGTATGCAGCTTTCAAGCTTTATCATAGCCGAAAATCCGGCTTCCCTTACCGGCTCCTGCGGTCGAAGTTTTGAAGCCATCAGAGTGTAAAGCATCCCGAACGAGAAAACTCCCGAAACTGCAAGCAGAACCAGCCGTGCGGCTATATGAAGGACAAGGTAGGTGTTTATGGTGTCCTTGCCGTATATTCCGTGGGAGAATATTGCCGCGCGGATATAGTCCATCCTGCCGGGCAGAAACAGGCATATCACGCTGGCTAAAATCATCACTGCCGACACAAAAAGAAGGAAAGCTATAACCCACACAAGTCCGGAGGAAAGTATTCTGCCGCTTACATCTGTGGTTTCTTTAGACGATTTCAAATGCATACACTCCCCAATTATGCTTATTATGAATTGATTATACCATTTTGCGGACGGAGTGTCAAGGAAATTGCGGACTATCGAAAAAAGAATCCCGACGCTTAATCGCTTTTTGCGAGGTCTGCGGCGGGATCGTTTTTATCACTTACATTCGTTAAAACGCTTTACTATCAGCTCGTCGTCTACCGAATCCACAACGTCGAAGTAGGTTCTTACCTCCGGAATGGCGGCGTTGTTGGTTATCAGAGAATCGACAAGCGCGATAAGGCTGTCGTAAAAGCCGTCTATGTTGAGAACCACTATCGGTGCGGAAAGGCGGTTAAGATATTTCAGCGTGAGGATCTGGAAAAATTCATCCATAGTTCCTATGCCGCCGGGGGCGATGAAGAAGATATCCGCGTGCTTTTCCATGAGAGTTTTTCTCTCTGCCATGGTGTCCACCATAACGGTGTTGTCGCAGTCGAAAATAGGCTCGAAGGTGCTTATAAAGTGGGGCGAGATGCCCATAACGTAGCCGTCGGCATTTCTAACTCCCCTTGCGGCGGCACCCATGCAGCCCGAAGCTCCCGCGCCGAACAC
>USEH01000191.1 GCA_900553675.1 uncultured Ruminococcus sp.
TCCATGCTCCTATTATATCACATTTTTTCTGCTTTGGCAATTGTGCGGTGGCGCCTTAACCTTTTCGTTGTTGGCTTCCTTAAGCTGAGCCCATGTCTGAGGCTCAACAGAACCGAAGTAGCAGCCTTCCATATCGCCGATAACGCTTGAAAGCTGATCGCCTATACCTGCATCATAGGTAACGATAACGTTGCCGGTGGTGGACAGGCGGTAGCACTCATCCCACATATTAAGCATCTCGTCGGTCCAGAGGTAGATTTCTTCCTTCTGACGTCTGTCGATGTTGATAACGGTCGGGTCCAGAACCTTGAATCTGTCGCAGGAGGCAAGAAGTGCAACGCCCTCGGGGTTGGTGGCGCCCTTGACTATGCAGTAGCCTGAAGCGGAAGATTCGGTGTAGTAGTAACCGTCGCCATTGGGGTCACGCGGGAGCGGAACGAACATCAGTTCATTTTCGGTAACGTCGCCGAATACTGCGGAAATGGTTTCAACAGGACCGGTGAATACATAGTCGCCTCTGATGTAGAACAGGCAAAGACCTTCCTTCATGCCTGCGCCCTCGGTCTCGTTTCTGAGTGCCCAGCCGTGGTTCCATCTGGGCCAGATGCACTGATTCTTTGCAAGGTCGTTTAAGAAGTTTGCAGCTCTTTCAATAGCAGGGCTGTCAAGATTGGATTCGTAACGCTGGGTTTCGGTGTTGTATATAACCATGGTATCACCGCAGGAATGCATAAGACCTGTGCAGAAGCCCCAGCCATCGAGTGCATAGCGGTCATCATCGGGAGAAGAGAAGTCTTTGCACATTTCTGCGAAGACATCCCATGTCCACTCGTCGTTAGCGTAAAGCTCGGCGGGATCATCAAAGCCCCAGTCCTCCATAATTCTGCGGTTATATGCGCAGACGTTGCCGAAGGCATTGTCGGTACCGATGATATAAGGTCTGCCCTTGATGGAGAAGTACTTGTAGATATAGTCCTTCATGTCCTTCCAGAGTGGATCATCGTAGTTGATGTATGTATCAACAGGCTGGAAAACGCCCTTTATAGGACGGATCGGGAAGGTGTTGGCTTCGCCGGGATAGAAGTCGGGCGAATCGCCTGCAAGGATGAGGTTTGCAAGATCGTCAAATCTCTTTTCCCATGTGCACTCTATCCACTCGAGGTCGCAGCCGTATTTCTCGGTGAACGTCCAGTAACCGGTGTTTACAACTTCATCGTCCCTGTAGTTGTGGAAGGAATCCCACCACGAGAACCACTTGACGGTGGTGTTGGCGGCGGTAGTCTCCGTAACGTCGGGGAGCATGATTCCGGCGGCTGCCATTATAGCCTCGGAGTCTTCGGTTGAAAGGGTTAGTTCAATTATCTGCTTCTTATTCTTGCCGCAGCCTACAAGTGCGAACACAAGCACAACGACTAAGAAAAGAGATACAAAGCGTTTCATAGATATCCTCCTAAAATCAATATTCTATTGTTATATTATACTCCTATTATTGATTTTTTCAATAATCAAATCCAACTAATACTATGGTACTTTTTTATATACTTTTCACTAAAAATTGCTTGGATATTCATATTATAATATAGATGACGAATATTTTGTTATCGCCGATAAATAATTAATCAATATTAATTAGTGGACTAATCAATGCTGAACAGCTCGATATTAAAATATTAAACTCAATAAATGGGGTGTTTAAAAAATAAAACATTGATAATTCGGCATTGCCGTCAGCCTTGATTTTGTGTCTAATTTGTGATATAATGATTTTCAGGTTACAAAGCGGTATGGGGATAGGCAAGCTGAAAATATCATAGGAAGGGAAAACAATGCTATCAATAGAAATTCAGAATATAAATCCGATTCTTGAAGCTTATGGCGTCTCTATTGCCGAAAGCTTTGAGGAATTACAACGCTATAATTATGAAGACGAAGGCGAGGACGCCAAGCACGTAAGGCTGATACTTAAAGCAAAGCTTTCAGGCGGTTCGGCGGTAGTCATCCGCTTAAAAAACGAAAGCGACGTCACGCTTGAAATGATTGAGCAGCAGTGCAGGTTTGCCAATCTTTTGTATGAAAACGGCATACCCACTCCGCGGCAGTACAGCTGTCACGGCTCGTTTGCTAATCTTTATACCATAAACGGCTACGAGCTGATTGTATGCGTTGAGGATTTTGCCGAGGGAAGCATAACCGAGGTAAACGCCGAAATTGCCGAAAAGACGGGAGCTTTGCTTGCCCGCACACATAACATATCCGAACAATTCAACGCTCACGTTGAGGCAGACGTTCTGTTCGACCCGTTTAAGCTGAACGACCTGTTTACCGTTCCGGATTTCGACAAGGTAATTCCGCCGGAGGACACAGAGCTCAGAGAAGTCTCTCAGAAAATTATGTCTGTATATAACGAATATATGGAAAAGCTGTCTGAGCTGAAAGCCGAGCCAAGCTATGCCGTTCAGGGAGATATCAGCGACTGCAACCTTTACCGTACAAAGGAAGGTCAGATCGGGCTGTACGACTTCAACAACAGCGGCGACTGCAATCTTTTCTGCGACGCCATTATGCAAGCCGTCTTTGAAGCCCGTTTGATGGCTTACTCGGAAGAATGCAAGCAAAACAGCGAGCATATAATCCTGCTGGCGTTTTTAAAGGGATACAATTCGGAACGCCCGTTCAGTGCGCTTCAGAAAAGGCTTATGCCATATTTATACGCGATAATAGACGCATTCTGGAATACTTATACATATTCGTTATGGTGGGAGGACTATCTTCAGGGAGAAGAAGCAAAAAAAGAAGACCCCGCTCAGATAAAGAACTGCGTCTATGGCGTTTTAGAACGAATCTCTGCTTTAAAGCCATGTATTTTTTGAGAGCTTAACGCTGCTCTCGCGGAATTAAGAACAGGAAAGGAAAATCACCATGAAAAAACCGGCATTGATAATAGGAGCAATAGCCTTGGCGGCAGGAACGTTTTTGGGAGGAATTGCGGCAGGAAAGCTTATCCCGTCGAAAAATCCCGCTCCGAGTGAGCCTCCAGTATCGGAAGACAACAAGCAGGCAGAACCGGAAAACACGGCAGTAAACGTATTCTTCTCGCCCCACACCGGAAGCGACGAAACCGGCGACGGCAGTCAGCAAAACCCTTTTGAAACCGAGGAAAAAGCCAAAGCCCATGCCGATACCCTTGAGCTTAAGGAGAATGAGGAAGCGGTGATCCTTGAATTTCTTATGTCAGTAGAGGTTCATACTCAGGCGGGCTATGGCGTAAGCTCGGACGCGGGAACCATCAACATGATACCCTTCACCGGCAGCTCGGACGGCTACTATTTCAAGGGCGAAATAGTCGGCACAGGCTGCGACACACAAAAGTTCGGCGTTGAGGGCTGCCCCGCTTTCTCGGCAAGATATCTCTTAAAGGGCACCGACTACAGGGGCAAGGAATGCTCGATATTCATAGAAAACAACGGCGACAGCTTAGACAAATGCACCCCGACCATCATCACCGACAGCCTTGGACTTTCCAAATGGCAGACAGCCAACCTGCGCACAATAGTCACCCCGGTAGGCTATGGCGTTATTGTGGACTGCTACGAGATTCATTGAGGATAATACTAATTTCCCATAAAAGTGTACAGGGGTTGCTTTGGCAACCCGCGTAAAATCGCCACAAAACCGCTGTGCGATGGGTTTTGCGGCGATTTAATGACCATGCATGGTCTGGACACTTTTTAATGGGAAATAAGTATAAATACAGCCTCGGCAAGATATCGCAAGGATATCCCGCCGGGGCTGAAATTGTCTT
>USEH01000192.1 GCA_900553675.1 uncultured Ruminococcus sp.
CCGCTGATATAAGAGCATAAAATAAACCCGCCCCGATAGGATAATCTCCTTTCGGGGCGGATTCTTATGCTATTCTGACATTATTTCTTTTACCGATATCCGCTTTAACCGCCTTGAGTAGCCGTATATCGCGGCTTCATATATGACGATATACGCCGCGAGGGATATAAACATCATTGGGAAATTGAACTTGTATACGGGGACTTCGGCGACATCCTTGAAAACAACGTCCACCATCACTCTTAAAAGCAGGTACTGATAGACTGTCCCCACTGCAAAGCCGATGTATCCCAGCGGACGATAGCTGTCCAGAACCGCGCTCCTGCACTCCTTTTCGGAATATCCCATTGCGGTCATCATGGCTATGGATTTTGAGTTGCCCTTTATCACCGACGTAATCGAGAGGATAAACGCCGTAACTGCCAGCAGAAGCCCTATAAATATCATAAATATTGCCATCATGGGGCTTGCAAGGTCTTTCATTGAAAAGGACATCTGGGTCATGGAGGAAAAGCAGAATGCCGCAAAGATTACAAAAAACGTTAAAAGTTTTTTGCGGCTCAGCGTTACCGCCCGAAGCTCAGCCAAAAAGCCGCGCTCGGGGTGCTTTTTTGGCGTGCGGACATTCTTTACAGGCTTTTCCGCTACACTCTCCCGCAGCAGCGACAAAGCGGGCTTTCTGAGAATTACTGCGGCGTATGCTATCGACAACAGCGCGAACACGGCGGAGGGAAGTATTACCAGTCCCAAAAAGACGGACGGATGAAGCCCCACAGGGATATCAGGAAACCAGCCCTTGTCGTTCTGCATTTCGTAGTAAATCGGCATTACAAGCCTTGAAGCCGCAAAGCCTGCCGCCGTGCCTGCAAAAACGCTCAGCCCGAAGCCCGCAAATCCTGCGGATATCCTTAAATTGCTGTATCCAAGGGCTTTAAGTATGCCCAGCTCCTTTTTGTGCGAATCGACATAGTTTTTTATGTAGAAGATAAGCATGACAGCCGCCGTAAGCCCCAAGCACCCGCCCGAAACAAGGCAAGTCACCTTGCCCGAAAGCGATATAGCTTCGTAGGCGGAGACATACTGCGGAAGTATCTGCGATTCAATCGTTTTAAAATCTATGCCGTAGTTTATAAACATCGAGCATACCAGCACCGCGCAGAAGGCGCATATCATCACGCCCAAAAGCTTAAAGCAGTCTTTAAAGCTTATTATCATGCCGAATCACCAGCCAATCTCGAAGGCGGTCTTGATTGAATCGTTTTTGGTGACCGATTCTATCCTGCCGCTGTTCATTTTTATTACGGTTTTTGCCGTTTGGGCGATGTTAGAGTTGTGCGTTACCATAATCAGGGTAAAGCCCAGCTCGGATTGCAGCTTAAGCATGAAGTTAAGTCCCTCCCTGCCAGTGGATTCGTCAAGTGCGCCGGTGGGTTCGTCGGCAAACAGCACCTTCGGTTTTTTCGCGATTGCCCGCGCGATGGCAACCCGCTGCTGCTCTCCGCCCGAAAGCTGGCTGGGGTACTTTTCAAGCTTTTCACCTAAGCCAACCGCCTTGATTATGTCTATGTAATCGCTGTTAGAAGCAAGGTCGGCACCCATGCGGACGTTCTTTTCAACCGTCATGCCGGAAAGGAGATAGTACTGCTGAAAAACAAACCCGATATTATCCCTACGGAAGCGGGTCAGGGCTGAGTCGGAGAGGGTGGTAATATCCTCGTCCCCGTAAAATACGTTTCCGCCGTCGGGGCGCTCCAATCCCGAAAGGATATTGAGCAGGGTGGACTTGCCCGAGCCGGACGCCCCCAAAATCACCGCGCTTTCGCCCTTGGCAATGTAGAGGTCTATCCCCCGCAGAGCCTGAAATCGGCTTTCGCCTATGCCGTAGTATTTGATTATGCTTTGCGCGTGAATCATAGCTTGCCATCTCCCTTTATCTTTTTTATAAGACTTGCGCACACCTCGGTCAGCATCCGGCTTATGTCATCCGCCGTGAAGCTGCACATCTTTGTGGCGCAGAGCGTTGCAATGCCATGGGAGTATATCCACATATGATAGTAAAGCCTTAGTGCGGTGTCGCGGTCGAAGCCGTAGGCATTGGTGATGGACGCAAGAATCTCCTCAAAGCTGTCCTCGATAAGCTGCAAAACCTCGCAGAGCGGCGGAACGCTCCCACGTTCGTTCATGAACAGCAGCTGAAACAGCTTTGGCTCCTCTATTGCAAATAAGATATACTGCACTCCAACGCCCTTGAACTGCGGCACGCAGGTAAGCCCGCGCCTGACGTATTCGGCATAGAGCGATTTAGCTTTCAGGATAACCTCGCGGACGATTTCGTCCATCCCCGCAAATACGGTAAATATCGGGCGGGGAGAGCTGTTAAGAGCGTCTGCCAGCAAGCGTGCGGTAAGCGCGTCTATTCCCTTTGAGCGGACTATATCCAAGGCGGCAGATAGGATTTCTTCCTTGGTGAATTTTGCTTTCGGCGGCATGGCGTAGTCTCCTTTCTAAAACTGATGTTTTAAAACACTTGTTTTAATATAGCAGATATTTGCGGAGATGTCAAGAGGGTAATACTAATTTCCCATAAAAGTGTACAAGGGTTGCTTTGGCAACCTGCATAAAATCGCCGCAAAACCGCTGTGCCATGGGTTTTGCGACGATTCAACGACCATACATGGTCCAGACACTTTTTAATGGGAAATAAGTATAAAATGCAGGATTTTGCGGGAATCTCTCTTGACTATCCAACAAAATAGTAATATAATTATCATACTAATTTAAAAAGGAGGATTGTTTTTTATGAAAAATAATCATGTAAGGGAGATTGTAGCCTGACCGAGAGGTTTGGCAAATCTATTTACAAGCCATTCCTCTCGTAAGGTCAGTGCTTAAATCCTATGGGAGGAAAATTAATGAATCGCGAAAACAAAAGAAAATTATACGAAAAAGGCTACTACAAAACCCATCCCTGCAACGAAACCTTCACCTGTAAGGTCTGCGGCTGGATAGTAACGCCGGAGGGCGCGGGAAGCGAACATCGCAACCACTGTCCCAACTGCCTTTCAAGCCTGCATTTAGACGTTGAACCGGGCGACCGTGCCGCCGACTGCGGAGGCATCATGGACGCTGTTGCCGTCTGGGTGCGAAAAAACGGCGAATGGGCGGTTGTCCACCGGTGCAGACGGTGCGGAGCGTTAAGCTCTAACCGCGTGGCTGCAGACGATAATCCGGTTAAGCTTATGGGAATCGCTCTAAAGCCGCTCTGCGAGCCGCCATTCCCGCCGGAACGCATACAGGAGCTTAGCGAGCTTATGCTTGGAGAGCATAACCGTTAGCTCTGGGAGCGTAATCGCGCTGACAGCGCAGCTGTAGTATGCCAATAATTTATAAAAGGAGGTAAATACATGAAGGCTTTTTCAAGGGCAATGCGGGTTTTCACCGCCTTGACTATTGCGCTCTGCGTGATTCTTGGCTGCTCCTGCGGCGATAATGCCGGCTCGGGCGATTACCGCGTTCTTACCGACTGCGAAATCGGCGAGCAGGATGGCTATGGCTATGAGCTCTGGAAGGACAACGGCACCACCAGCATGACCCTTAAGGAAGACGGCAGATTCAGCTGCGAGTGGAGCGACATCAACAACGCCCTGTTCCGCAGGGGAATGAAGTTCGACTGCACCAAAACGTGGCAGGAGGTCGGCAACATCACCCTTTCTTATGATGTTGACTACAACCCCGACGGCAACTCTTACCTTGCTCTTTACGGCTGG
>USEH01000193.1 GCA_900553675.1 uncultured Ruminococcus sp.
GTGTTCGCACCGCTCCGTTTCAAGCCTCTCCTGTTCCAGTTGGATCGCATACTGCTCGTCGGTGTAGCCGACATTTTCCGTGCCTATGGTTACATAATCCATGTCAGTCCAGTTGATTTCAAATATTGCCTTGCCGTCTGAGGATGATATCATGCTTCCATCGTAGGCGAACTCGAAGCAGGTGCCCTGCGCTATGCTTTCTAAGTCTACAGTCTCGCCCGCTTCATTGCGAATCTTTTCGGCGGGAAAGCCAAGCTTTACATAATCCTTTACTCCGCACTCGCCGAGCTGAACCATCGCGTAGATAACGGCGTTGCCCGAATCGTCGGAAGCCATTTCCGCCTTGACTATCCAGCCCTCGCAGATGTACATATTCTCCTCGATGCAGCTATCAAAAACAAAACCGGATTTGCACTCGTTCATGGTATCATCATCAGCTTTTTCGCCGGTTATCGAAACCTTGGTAACTCCACCGATTTGCATAGGGTAGGACTCCATAAAAACTCCGTCGAAGTCGATATTGACTATTGCTCCGGTGAGGTCTTCAAGCTTTTCGGGATCGTATTCGCCCTCAATCGCGCTTGTCGGGACGCTGAAGGTAAAAGGAGAATATCCGCCCGGATAGACCTCGATTATCGCCGCGCAGGAGAAGCCTATTTCTTCCGATTCGGCGAACTTGGTTGCGCTGACTATTACCGCATTTTCGATGGTTGCGGGATCAACCTCATCAAAGGCGTCAACCTCCGAGTCGTCCGGGTGATCCTCGGGTGGGTCGGTGTCGGGATTTTGGTCTATGGGAGCGTCGACGGGAGTGTCAACAACATCAGCGTTGTTCCCCTCCCCGCCGTTTGAGTCGGTGACTGAGCCGTTGGGAGTATCAGTCCCGCATGCAGCTAAAAGCGTGCAAATCATGGCGAAAGCCAAAAGCATGGATAGAATTTTCTTGGTTGTTTTCATTTTATGTTACTCCTTTTGGATTGTATTTTCATGCGTCTTTCATTCTGTAAAACAAAATATCACGAAAAAATATTGCACTGATGATTGCAATTTTTGCTATTAACAGAAAATTTACAATTAGACTACTGTAATAGTCTTGACATTTTCAGACTATTGTGATAGTATAGTATTAGACTATTGCAATAGTACACAAGTAAAAGGAGGACATTTAAATGGACAACAAGCTGTTCAACTCGGAGCTTAAGGTGATGGAGGTTCTTTGGGACGGCGGCGACAAATCCGCAAAGGAGATATCCGATATCCTCGCAAAGGAAATCGGATGGAACAAAAACACCACCTACACCGTAATAAAAAAGTGCATAGCAAAGGGAGCGATTGAGCGCAGCGAGCCTAACTTTATCTGTCATGCAGCAATTGACCGCGAGACGGTAAGGCGCAGCGAAACCGAGGAGCTTTTAAACAGGCTTTTCGGCGGCTCATCCGATCTGCTTTTTGCTTCGATGATATCAAGCGGAAAGCTTACAAAGGAGCAGGTTGAAAGGCTAAACAAAATGGTTGACGAGCTTGCAGACGGTGATTTAAAATGAGCCTGCTTACGCTGAGTCTGGGCTGCGGGCTGCTGATTCTTTTAATACTGCTTACTCGCAAAGCGTTGGCAAGGCGGCTTCCGAGGCGGGTTATAACCGTGCTGTGGGCGGTGTGTGCACTGCGGCTGATTATTCCCTTTTCGCTGGAGCTTCCGGTGCTTGCTTCGGAGAAAGCCGTCTGCGCAGCGGAATCCGCCGAAGTGATTATCCCTGTTGACAGCGCGGATGATATTGCGGCTATTGCGCCTTACGAATCGGGTGTCCGACCGTCGAGCGATCAAAATGATACAATGGTTGAACCGAATGCAAGTCCACGCGAAAAGGTTGTAAAGTTTCCGCTAAAAGCCTGTCTGGTTGCGGTATGGCTTTTGGGAGCAGCGGCTATGCTGGCGTTCTTCGGGCATGACCTTGTTAAAAGTCTCAGAAAAATAGGAAAAGGCAGAGAATGCACAAATCCGTATGCTTTGGAATGGCTTGACCGTTGCAAAACGCTCAGGCGCATCAGGGTAAGAGTTTGCGATAACATTGGCTCTCCCCTGACCTACGGCGTGTTCAGACCGGTGATAGTCATAACAAAAGCGGCTGACAGCAGCACGAAAGAAACATTGAACTATATACTCACACATGAATATATGCACATACGGTATTTTGACTCGGCTTTAATACTTGTGCTTGCACTTGCACTTTGTCTGCACTGGTTTAATCCGCTGGTCTGGATAATGTTTAAGGCTGCCGCCAAGGACATTGAGCTTGCCTGCGACGAGGACGTTATCCACACCTTGGGCAGAAGCAAAAGAGCAGGCTATGCAAAAACCCTCATACTGACCGAAGCCGGAGCAAGCAGCCTCCTTTTAAGCGATTTGAAAACAAGTACTATTGAAGAAAGGATAGTGGCAATTATGAAATATAAGAAATTAAGCGCGTTGTCTGTGACGATTGCGGCGGCTATTGCGGTTACTACAGCTCTTTGCGCGTTTACCAAACCGGTTGCCAAGGAGCAGGATGAGATTGTCAGAACCACTGTAAGGCAGGAGCCGGATGTTACCGTTGAGCCGATATATCTTAGCTATCCGCAAAAAATATCAGCTAAAATGTATGGGTATCACAAAGTGGATGCATCGTGGGACGAGTCAAACTGCTTGGTTAAATGCATATCAGCTTCAGAGTTCAGCGGTCTTAACACCGAGGACTATACCGAGCTTGAACCGGATGAAAACGGCATTTGCTATTTGAAGATATCCGACGCCAAGCAGTTCGCATTTAAAGGCAAAGTTATAGTAACCGACGATGACGGCAAACCGTTTTTGGCGGAATACAATAAGGGGCGCGACCATGTATCGCTGACTATCTCTAAGAGCGGTAAGTTCAGCTCTGACAGCACAATGAAATTGGGATTCATATCAGGCGGCGAAATCATTAAGAAATCAAGATTCTGGTCAAAAAATGATTATTGCAATGGAACGGTCGGTTTAACAGAAGAGTTTGACAAAGACACAGAAATCTACTGCTTCCTTGAATCGGATGAAACGGTTTATATGGATTGCATTGAAGTCTCACTAAGCGCAATCGGCGTAATTGCCGGCGGTTCGGAAATGGGTAAATACTATATTGACGGCGTAGAAGTGTCTACCGGAGCAAGCAAAACATGGGATGCGGTTGTTGAAGACATTTACCTTGAAAACGCTTACAACATAGGTCTTGGAAACTCTGTAGACCTTTGCACCTCGGAATCGCTTTTGAAAGACTTAAAAGCCGGACAGAAGGTTCAGGTAATAGTCGATTTAGACTTAGAAAACTATGAGGTGCCCGACCCATATAAATGGACTGACCCCGAAACAGGAGAAGTCATTTATGGCAAGCGTGATGGAGCTACACCCCGCTGGCAGATTGGTCTTTACAAAAATAACGGCAATAACCTTGCAGTCTCGTCAACTGTGTTCCCGCTATTTTGTGAAAACTATGACATTATGCTTCTGGAAACAATAAAGAATCAGGATGCAAATGTGATTTTTGAGATTCCTGAGGGCGGCGACTATGTTATCCATTTTAATAATGCAGGATGTAATGTGTTAAAGGTAATTTCCACGGAAGTTAAGATTATAGATTAATATCGATAGCATCCCCAATCTTCGTACAATAGCAAGGGCACTGTAAAAAAGCGCCCAAAAGCAACCGAGACTCCCCAAGCAGGAAAATCTCGGTTATATATTATTA
>USEH01000194.1 GCA_900553675.1 uncultured Ruminococcus sp.
GCGTATCCGTTTGAAAACTTTGGCTATGAGCCTAAAATGCAGTTCACCTGCGCAAGCGGCGAAACTGCTGAGCTGCCCTGCCTTTCTGACTCCCGCCATATGACCTATATCGACAACGAAGAGCTTGTCGGCACAATCATGGACTACACCGACAACAGGCTGAAATTCATGGCGGTAAAGCCCAAGGACGGCGACATAAGCAAGCTTATGGAAGGCTTTGATTACTCTAAATTCGTTTCGACGGTTGGAGCCGCTCAGGAGGGACAATGCGATTTCAGAATGCCGAAATTCTCGATAGAATCCGAAATCGACCTCAACGACTGCGTTAAGCAGCTTGGCGCGCAGCTTATATTCGACCCCGACAACGCCGACCTTTCGGGCTTCGGCGAGAGCGAAAACGGCAACGTGTATGTCTCCAAAATCTTCCAGAAAGCCAAGATAGATGTTGACGAGGAGGGTACCCGCGCCGCCGCCGCTACGATGATAGTGGCAAACGACTGTGCTTCGCTTATCGAGTATAAAGAGGTAATTCTGGATTCAAGCTTCTTCTGGTGCGTTTATGACGGCAAGACTAATATTCCGCTGTTTATGGGAACCTTCACAGGGAACGAATAATATTGCATTCAGACAAGCAAATCGCCAACCGTCACACATGACCCCGAAAGGAGCGATATCATCATGAAAAAATTATTAAGTATGCTTTTGGCAGCCATGCTTTTGCTTGCCGCCTGCGGCTCCTCGCCGATAGACGAGAATCAGCCGCCCGCCGTAACGCCAGCCGTTGACGATTCCGTGCCTGACGACGCGGGAAGCGACCCGCAGGTACAGCCCTTAAGCGCAATGCAGGAGCTTGTTGCAGACGAATCAAAAGTGACGGATGTGAAGGTACCGTTCATGCTTGAAGGCAACGAGGACTTTTCTCCGCTGGGTAAGCTTTCGTTTGATCTATACGGACAGACCGAGGGAGCGAAAAATCTTAAAAACAACGTATTTTCGCCCATCTCCGCCGCAATCGCCCTGGGAATGCTGCTTGAAGGAACCAACGGCGAAACCGCTGCCGAGCTTGAAACTATGATTGGCTGGAACAAGAACGACGCTTTGGATTTATTCGGCTCGCTTATGCGTGAATATGCAGAAGTCAACGAACAGACCGACACCACTCTCAACCTTGCAAACGCTGCGTTCTTCTCGCCGAGTCTTAAAAACGCCTCCGACAGTACCCTTATGAACCTTCGGGACTTTTACCGCGCGCAGGCATTCCGCGGCGAGCTTTTCACCGATTCCGCCCGCGAGTTTATCAACGGCTGGGTAAGCGAGAAGACCGATGGCGAGATACCATCAGTGTTCGAGAAAAATCTCGACAAAAACGTGGTGCTGGTGCTTATTAACACCATTCTTCTGGACGCAAAGTGGGCGTATCCGTTTGAAAACTTTGGCTATGAGCCTAAAATGCAGTTCACCTGCGCAAATGGCGAGACTTCGGAGCTTCCTTGTCTTTCAGACACCCGCTACATGAAATATATCGACACCGACGAGCTTATCGGCACAATCATGGACTACTCCGACAGCAGGCTGAAATTTATGGCTGTAAAGCCCAAAAACAGCGACATAAGCAAGCTTATGGAAAGCTTTGATTACGCCAAGTTTGTTTCGACGGTTGAAGCCGCTCAGGAGGGAGAATGCGATTTCAGGATGCCAAAATTCTCGATAGAATCCGAAATCGACCTCAAAGACTGCGTTAAGCAGCTTGGCGCAGAGCTTATCTTCGACTCAGGCAGGGCAGATTTAAGCGGCTTTGGTCAGACCGAAGACGGCAATGTGTATGTCTCCAAAATCTTCCAGAAGGCTAAGATAGACGTTGACGAGGAAGGCACCCGTGCCGCCGCCGCGACGATGGCAGTGGCAGTTGCAGAATCCGCCGAGATCGTCGATAAAGAGATTATTCTTGATTCAAGCTTCTTCTGGTGCGTGTATGACGGCGAGACTGATGTGCCGCTGTTTATGGGAACAATGTGCGGCGATTAACGCCGCAGTGAAGAGATAAAAGGTAAGTGAGAAGAGATTCGTGTATTCAATAATAAAATGGCGGTAGTATGCAGTCTCCCCAAACGTGGCATCGAAATTCTGACATCATAGCTATATTTCGACGATCCGAACTGCAATAAAAAAGCAGGTCAAGCTTTGTCAAAGCAGCTTCCCATCACTCAGACCAGATAAAATTGAACATGAAATACCAATATTCGCCTAAAACTAAAACAAATAGATGGCGCTTTGGCGTTCCTGTACACTTTTAAACAAAAACAAGTATAAAAATCAATCCCACAGAACCTTTAAGTCTATGGGATTGATTTTGTGTTCTTTTATTTTTTTTGCGCTATCAGCCAAGTGACTCGGCAAATTCTTCGATCAGCGCGTTAAGCTCATCTATTGCATATTCAAACGCGTCCTTGTTGGCTTCCTTCAGCTGCGCCCATGTTGAAGGACTTGAGCCGCCGCGGACTATGCTTCTGCCAAATCTGTCGCAGACGTTCTGAAGATTTGCAGGTATATTGTTGGCGGAGCCCATTATAAAGTGCTCGTCGGCGAGCCTTTTGCACTCTCTGGACATCTCTATCATATCATCGTTCCAAAGGTAAACATCCCTCAGCTGCTGTTCATCGATAGCGATAACAACAGGGTCCATCACCTTAAAACGAAGGCATGAAGCCAGCAGAGCTGCGCCTTCGGGGTTAGGAGCGTCCTTTATCATAACCAAAGAGCCTTTAATGTCGATAAAGCTTGAAGGCATATAATAAATTCCGTCTCCGCCTTCATCTCTCGGAAGAGGTGCAAACATAACTTCGTTCTTTGTCATATCGCCCCAGACATTATTTACTTCCTCAACAGGAGCCGTAAAGAAGCTTTCGCCGATGACATAGAAAAGACAAAGTCCTTCCTTCATGCCCGCGCCGAAATCGCCTCTTAAAGTCCATCCGCCGCGGCTGTAGCTGCAATCGTTTTTAATAAGGTTGTAAAGATAATCCTGACCGCGCTCGATCTGAGGTGCGTCTAAGTTTGAATAGTATCTTCCGTGTTCGTCGCTCATAAGATACTGCTGACCCGATGATTCAACGAACATTCCCTCATAAGCGTATCCGTCGAGCGCAAAGCGGTCAGCGTCGGCGTCGGAAAAGTCAAGACACATCTCATAAAACTTTTTCCATGTCCACTCGTCGTTGTAGTAAAGCGTTGCGGGATCATCAAAGCCATACTCTTCAATAACTCTGCGGTTATAAACAACAACGTTCGACGGCGCGGTCTGAATGCATATCTGATAATGATGACCGTTAATAGAGAATTTATCCGCAAGCGGCTTCATCTGCGCCCAAAGCGGGTCGTCAAAGTCGATCCACTGGTCAACCGATTGTATTGTGCCCTTAATCGCACCCATCGGAAAAGCCCATCCGCCGGTCATAGTGTCCGGTGGAGTGGCTGCGAGTATGAGCTGAGCCAGATCGTCGGAATGTGTAAAATAGGTAGTTTCAACAAATTCGATTCTGCCGTTGTATTTTTCCTGAAATGTCCAGTAGCCGGTATTGACAATTTCATCCTCGCTGTAGTTCTGGAATGGATCGCCCCATCCGAAATACTTAACAACGCTGTTTGCTCCGGCAGCTACTTCAGCGTCGGGAAGAGTAATTCCGGCGGCTGCAAGAATAGCCTCGGAATCCTCGGTTGACAGTGTAATGCGAATCGGCTGACGTCTTGCGCTTTT
>USEH01000195.1 GCA_900553675.1 uncultured Ruminococcus sp.
GACCCTCGTCGGGGGTCTCCCTATTGACGTTCGGAGAACGTCAATCCCTGCACTCAGTAATAGCCAAAACCGCACCTATATCCCCCAACAAACCAAAAGGCTCGCACGGTCTTCACGACTGCGCGAGCCTTGTTTCATCTATTTCATACATCACCTTAGCATGATTCTCCCTGATGACCTCGGATGATATCACCCTGCCGTCAGCCTTGTCAATGCAGCTGCGTATAACCATGCCGACCCGATAATATCCGTCCTCCTCCTTGACAAACCTGTCCCCCTCGGCGTGAATATGGTATTTTACGTTTAATGGGATAGTTGTCCTTATCTCGCCGTGGAGGTACTTGTCGTCCACCCAGACGATTATCTGCCACGGCTGTGAGGTGACGTTTTTAAAACGGTAGTCGAGGTAGTTGTACATGATCGACGTCCCCGTGCCGAAGGGCACCTTTCTGCCGCAGTCGGGGAAAAGGTCAAAGCGGTCGTGGTGGTGGTGCTCCACGATTTCCAGCGGAGTGTGCAGAACCATCCAGTGGATAAGATTGGTAAACTGGCACATCCCCCCGCCAACGCCCTTTGAGGTTTTGCCGTTTGAGATGGTAAGCCCATCCTTGTAGCCGTCACGCGCGCGGCACGCTCCCACAAGCCTCCAGAACGAGAATACCTCCCCGGGATTCACGATTATTCCGGACACCTTGGGACAGGACAAAGCAAGATTTACCGCCTTGTTATCCTGCAAAACAGGGTCGACATTGCCCAGCGTGCGGCGTATAAGCGAGCAGTGCCTGTATACCACCACCGGCAGCTTGTCCGCAGACTTCTTTTTAGCAAACCGCTCCCGCGAAAGCAGGTCGCGAACCCGCCGAACCGTGCAGCATTTAAACACGGATATTTTATATGTAAGCGGAGAAATCTCGCAAAAAAGCTTTCTTTCAGCCATAATATTCCTCCAAAAAGCAGGGCAAAGCCGCTCTTAAAATCCGTCGGCGCAAGCCGTTTCACCGCATGGTGAAATGCTTGATACCTCATCGCGTCGTCAAGCGCACAACTAACCCGCCTTTACAATATAGCTCTGCTCAAACTATAAAAGAGACTAAACAAAAGTTGGGCGTTTACGTCCTAAAAATCTAAGCGATAGTATAAGACGGAGCAGATTGCTTTCCCACACCGCAACATTAAGTCCAAAGACGTAGTAAACGCGGCAGACGGCAGACAATGGTGCGACTATATCAAAGTGAGTGCCGTCTGCTTCATTTAATAACCGTCAACTTAGCCGCAGTATATGTGTTGCGCATCAGCATAGCAATAGTCATCGGTCCCACTCCCCCGGGAACAGGCGTGATGTATCCCGCCTTCTGCGAGACCTCATCAAAGTCCACGTCTCCGCAGAGCTTGCCGTTTTCGTCCCTGTCCATGCCGACGTCGATTACAACCGCGCCCTCTTTTACCATGTCGGCGGTTATCATCTTTGCCTTGCCGGTGGCGACTACAAGTATGTCCGCCTCTGAACATTCCTTTCTGAGGTCAGCAGTCTTCGAGTGGCAGATGGTAACAGTGCCGTTTGCATGGAGCAGAAGCATTGCCATCGGCTTGCCGACTATGTTGCTTCTTCCCACAACAACGCATTTCTTTCCTGCAACCTCTACGCCGGTTGACTTTATAAGCTCCATAACTCCCGCCGGTGTGCAGGGCAAAAAGCTGTATTCGCCGGTCATTATCCTGCCCACGTTTGCGGGATGGAATGCATCGACATCCTTTTTGGGGGATATCGCCTCTATAACCGCCTTTTCGTCGATGTGCTTGGGCAGTGGGAGCTGGCAGAGGATTCCGTGAACCTCGGGGTCCTTGTTCAGCTTTTCTATAAGCTCAATCAGAACGACTTCGGGAGTCCCCTCCGGAAGAACGTATTCAAACGACTTGAAGCCGCACTCCTCGCATGCCTTTTTCTTGTTCCTTACGTATATTTTTGAAGCCGGATCGTCCCCCACAAGGATTACAGCCAGCCCGGGGATTATCCCCGAAACCGTGGAGAACCGCGCAGCCTCCTTTTTTATAGTCTCCCTAATTTGGGCGGCTATAGCTTTACCGTCAATTATATTTGCCATTTTCTTTCATTCCCTTTCATGATTTTGCGCGCCGATGTTCTCAGGCGTTTTCGCCCTGTCCGTCAGACTTTTCGGAGGATGATTCTTCGGTGGAAGCGTCTTCCGTGGAAGGTAATTCCGTGGAAGCATTCCCTGTTTTTTCGAGGGTCTCCCCCGCATCTTCCTCAGATTCGGGAGCCAAAATATGCACGTCAAGCTTGTCGTCGGCGTGCTTGCCGCTCTTTCTCTTTGAAGCAAGCAGCTTTTCGTCGTAGATTCGCAGAAGCACCTTGGATTCGTCGGTGTCGCGGTAGAAGGTGTAGCCCTTTTTGCGAATGGTGACATACATATATATGAGAAGCACCAGCGCGAATATTACGCAGGCTCCCGCAACTATCTGGCTGACTTTAAGCTTTAAGGCGTCGGTGTAGATGAGATAAAGGCTGTCTGTGCGCAGACCTTCTATCCAGAATCTTCCTAAACCGTACCAGCCGATGTAGAGCAAGAACAGCTCGCCGTCGAACTTGCGGTGCTTTTTGTAGAAGTGCAGAGCCAAGAATCCCACAAGACACCAGAGCGACTCATACAAGAAGCAGGGGTGAGCGATCATCTCGGTGGCTCGGTTGGTTACTATCGAGACGTTTTCGGGGTAGTAGAAGGCATAAAGGTCGTTGATTATCTTCTGCGAGGTCATACCCCATGGCAGGGGGGTTTTTGCTCCGAAAGCCTCCTGATTGAAGAAGTTGCCCCATCTGCCCAGACACTGACCGATTAAAAAGCCCATTCCCACAAGGTCGAGCATCGGCGGAAGCTTGACCTTGCGTATCTTCGCCATGATAACTCCGAACAAAAGCGCGCCTATAACTCCGCCGTATATAGCAAGTCCGCCGTCGCGAACGGCTAAAGCCGCTTTAAGGTCGAAGGTGCCCTCGTCGGTGAGGTATCTGTCAAGGCTGAAAATAACGTAGTATGCGCGCGCGCCGATGATTCCGCCGATAAATCCGGCAAGAATGGTGTCGGTAACCCTGTCCGGCTCCAAGCCGAATTTACGCATATTCTTGTAGGCATAAATCATCGCCAAAACCATGCCCAGCGCGATCAAAAAGCCGTACCAGTAGATTTCAAGGTTGATTCCGGGGATGGTGAACATAACGTTGTCGATTTTGATGCCGTCCTTAAACAAACCGCTGTTCGGGAAATAAATTCTTCCGCCTTCGCCGTCGATAATTCCGCGGACAAAATCCTGTGTCATTGCAAGTAACATTTTTGTATCTCCTTTTTATCTCAAAGAGGTTCTATTACCGATATCGCGAGGTTTTCGGTGTCAAAAATCTCGTTCAGATATCCCATAACGTCCTCAAATGTCATGGCTTTAAGCTCCTCCACCGCGTCAAACGGCTTGGTGTCGGTCATGTGGGCGTTCAGCATAAGCGAGGCGCAGCCCTGAACGCTTGTAAACAGCCTTATTGCCGAGGCGTATTTCGCCTTTTTCAGATCCTCAAAGTCCTGCTTTGAAAGACCCTCGCGCCGAACCCTTTCTATCTCTGCGACAACTGCCGAGCGCAGCTTTGCCGGCTCGTGCGATTCGCCGCTTAAGATGTTGCAGAAGTAACCATCGCCGTCTAAGGTCTC
>USEH01000196.1 GCA_900553675.1 uncultured Ruminococcus sp.
TTCTGCCGCTTCCTCGCGGGCTTCTTCTTCGGCTATTGCCTTAAGCTCATCCTCGGAAAGCTGCTCGACCTCTTCGATTTCGGCGTCTTCGTCATGAGTGGCTGTCGTAAATGCGGCAACCAGTCTGTCGGGAGCATTCTTGGTCTTCATAATGGTAACTCCGCCTGAGTATCTGCCCATCATGCTGATATCGGATGCGCGCACCCTGATAATAATGCCGTCGTTCGAGATAAGAATAACGTCCTCGTCGTCCTTAACAACCCTTATTCCGCAGACTCTGCCCTTCTGCTCATTTACCTTATAGTTGAGCATGCCAAAGCCTCCTCTGCGCTGTGAGCGGTAGCTATCAAGGCTTACACGTCTGCCAAAGCCCTTGTCGGTGACGGTAAGAACGCTTGCGCCCTCGCTGAGTGCCTGCAACGAAACAACCTCATCGTCGCCCCTCAGCTTAATTGCCTTGACGCCGTGAGCCGAGCGGGACATCGCCCTGAGCTGGTTTTCGTCAAACCTTATAACCATGCCGTTCTTAGTGGCAACCATAAGCTCGCTCGAACCGTCGGTCATCAGAACGCCCCTGATTTCGTCGCCCTCGTCAAGACCTATTGCAATGAGTCCGGCTTTTCTTACGTTCTGATACTTGGAAAGGTGGGTTCTCTTTATCTTGCCGTTCTTGGTCACCATAGTGACATACTTATCGTCCGAGAAGTCCTCACAGTGGATCATTGCGGCGATCTTATCCTCACCCGGCGTAAGCGGCAGGACATTTACAATGTTGGTTCCCCTTGAAGCCTTAGAGCCTTCCGCCAGCTCGAAGCATTTAAGCTTGAACATTATGCCCTTGTCGGTTATGAACAGTATATTGTCGTGAGTTGAGCATACCAGCATTTCGGAGACAAAGTCCTCCTCGCGCTGCTTCATGCCGTTAACGCCTCTGCCGCCGCGCTTTTGGACGGCGTATTCCGAGGAGCTTGTGCGCTTTATGTAGCCGTTGTTTGTAAGGGCTACAACGTTTGTATCCTCGGGGATAAGGTCTTCTATATCAACCTCGCCGCTGATTGACTGAATTTCAGTGCGGCGTTCGTCGTTGAACTTATCCTTGATTTCCTCAATTTCCTTGATGATGACCTCTAAAACTCTTTCGTGCCTGTTTAAAATGTCTTCAAGATCCTTAATTTTAGCTTCCAAAGCGTCCAGTTCGTCAAATATTTTCTGTCTTTCAAGACCTGTCAGCTGGATAAGGCGCATATTTGAAATGTATTCAGCCTGAATCTCGCTGATATTAAATCTCTCGATAAGCGCAGCCTTAGCTTCGGCAGGGGTCTTTTTTGAGCGGATTAAATTAATAACCTCGTCGATAAAGTCAAGAGCTATAACAAGACCCTGTAAAATATGCTCGCGCTCTCTTGCCTTTTTAAGGTCGAACTTGGTGCGGCGGGTTACTACTTCTACTTGGAAATCAAGGTATTCTTCCAGAATCTGTTTTAAGGTGAGAACCTTTGGAACGCCGTTTACAAGTGCAAGCATGATAACGCCGACGGTGTCCTGAAGCTGAGTGTAGCTGAACAGCTTGTTTATGATTATCTGCGGATTAGCGTCCTTTTTAAGCTCGATAACTATTCTCATGCCGCTGCGGTCGGATTCGTCGCGCAGGGCGTGGATACCGTCAACTCTCTTGTCCTTGACAAGCTGTGAGATGGATTCAAGCAGCCTTGCCTTGTTCACCATGTAAGGGATTTCGGTGACGATTATAGCGTTTCTGCCGTCAACCTCTTCGATATTTGTCTTTGAACGAAGGGTTATCTTTGCTCTGCCGGTGGCGTAAGCTGCCCTTATGCCGGCTCTGCCCATTATGATGCCGCCGGTGGGAAAGTCGGGTCCCTTTATTTTCTCCATCAGCTCGTCAAGCGTGCAGTCGGGATTTTCGGCAACCAGCTTAACGCCCTCTATAACCTCGCCCAGATTGTGCGGCGGGATATTTGTAGCCATACCTACGGCTATACCAACCGAGCCGTTTACCAGAATATTTGGAAAACGTGAGGGAAGTACTACAGGCTCTTTCAATCTGTCGTCGAAGTTGGTGGTAAACTCAACCGTATCCTTGTCGATATCGGTGAGCATATTCAGAGCCATCTTTGCCATACGCGATTCGGTATAACGGTAAGCCGCCGGAGGGTCGCCGTCGATCGAACCAAAGTTTCCATGACCGTCAACAAGCGGGTATCTTAATGAAAAGCTCTGTGCAAGTCTTACAAGTGCATCGTAAACCGAGGAGTCGCCGTGGGGGTGATAACGTCCCAGACAGTCGCCGACGGTAGTCGCGCACTTTAAATATTTCTTATCGGGGGTTAAGCCATCCTCATACATGGTGTAAAGAATACGCCGGTGAACGGGCTTTAAGCCGTCTCTAACATCAGGCAGTGCGCGCTGAATTATTACCGACATTGAATATGCCAAGAACGAGGATCTCATCTCGTCGTTAAGCTCTGTCAGTTTTACTTTTTTATCCTGTGCGAACAAATATAATCACGCTCTTTCGTTTATTTTTTGCTGATTTTTTCTATCAATTCCGAAACCGCCCTGCTGTCGGCTTCGCTTAAACAAGCTTTTGGGATAACGCAGAAGGTGTTTTTGGAGTACAGACCATAATATTTTTCTCTGTCGCAAGCCCAAAGGCTTTTTTCTGCAAGAGATGTAACGTCGGGTTCTGCGCTCTGCATTCCCGCAACGCTGTATTTATCATCATATATCTTGAAAATGTATTTCCTGCCGTCGATATCGTCTAAAGTGGCTTCAACGCTTTTTATCTGCCTTATCGGCGTTATAAACGACATTACTATCATAAACACCGATATTGCAAGGCATATCCAGCCCACACCGTAATCAGGCTGAAGCACTATCTGCTGAATGAATAAAAGCGATAAAATTCCGAATATAATGCAGTCGATAATAATTCTTTTTTTGGATATGCTTTTGATATATTCGCGATACCCCGCCAGCCAGCATTCGCGGTCGCAGGTAAATTCCAAACTGTATTTTTCGTCCATAATCTTAATCCTTTAAAAGTCAAGATTGCTTGCAAACCGCGCGTTCTTTTCAATAAATTCTCTTCTGGGATTTACCTTGTCGCCCATAAGGATGGAAAAGGTTTCGTCAGCCTTAACGGCGTCGTCAAGAGTGATCTTTACTATGGTTCTGGTTTCTGGATCCATGGTGGTCTCCCAAAGCTGCTCCGCATCCATCTCACCAAGACCTTTGTATCGCTGAATTTTATTATTATTATCTCTTCCAACTTCTGTCAGGATCTGATTCAGTTCTTCATCACTGTATGCATACCATACTTTTTTATTTTTCTCTACTTTGTACAGAGGTGGCTGCGCCAGGTATACATATCCCTGTTTGATCAGTTCCGGCATAAAACGATACAGGAACGTCAACAGTAATGTACTGATATGGGCACCGTCCACATCGGCATCGGTCATAATGATGATCTTGTGGTAGCGGAGCTTCGAGATATCGAAATCCTCATGAATTCCGGTACCGAACGCCGTGATCATGGATTTGATCTCCGCATTTCCGTAGATCCTGTCGAGTCTCGCCTTCTCCACGTTTAAGATCTTTCCGCGGATCGGCAGGGTCGCC
>USEH01000197.1 GCA_900553675.1 uncultured Ruminococcus sp.
CCAAAACGTCCTCAATAACCTCGGTCTTTCTCGAAGCCCCCGAAGTGCCCATGCTATTAAGGAACGAATCGAGGTCAAAATCTTCCTTCTCCGGCTTTTTGGATGATTTCTGAGAATACTGCTCTATGATTTCCTCAACGGATAAATTTCTGTCTGCCATGCAAACCTTTCCTTTCACTGCCGTATGCCATCAAGTCTGTCAGCTAAAAACTGTTATCCGGCTTTTGCGCGATATGCGAAACTCTATGTGTACGCTATACGCTGTCAAATAGCCGTCCTTCGTGAGCTTTTGTGTGCTTTTATAAGCTTTTGTGAGCTTTATGCTTGGCGCTGTCTTACAACCTCGTACATGAATATTCCCGCCGCCACCGAGGCATTGAGCGAGGTTATTCTGCCCTTCATTGGCAGGCTGAGCATAAAATCGCACTTTTTCGCCACAAGTCTTCCCATGCCGAACCCCTCCGAGCCTATAACCAAGCCGATGGGTCCTTTAAGGTTGACCTTATTATATTCTTCGCCGGAAGCATCCGTTCCGTATATCCATACTCCGTTTTGCTTAAGCTCGTCAAGTGCAGCAGGGATATTTGCAACCCTTGCCACCGGAAGCCAGCTTGCAGCGCCCGCGCTCGTCTTGAAAACCGTATAGTTGAGCGACGCCGAACGCCTTTTCGGGATGATGATTCCGTGCGCTCCCGCGCTTTCCGCCGTTCTTATTATCGCGCCGAGGTTGTGCGGATCCTCAATCTCATCGCAGATGATAATAAACGGATCCTCCCCCTTTGAGCGAGCTATGGCGAGTATTTCATCTATACTCGAATACTCCGCGCAGGCTCCCACAGCGACAACTCCCTGATGTGAAGCCCCGCCGGTCATATGGTTGAGCTTTTCGGCGGTCACTTCCTTAACCACTATATCAAGCCTTTTCGCCATGTCAATGATATGACTCAGCGAGCCCCCGCCGTCTTTATTCACATACAGGGTATCTATCGGCTTTTCTGCCTTTAACGCCTCAATAACCGGATTTCTTCCGATGATAAGCTCTGCGCTTGCGTTTTCAGGAAGGGAAAAGCTTTCCTCGGTGCGCTCCGGCTTTGATATATTATCCTCCCTGTGAGCAGGTATTGATGTATTATTCCCACGTATAGGGTTCGGTGTTCTGTCTCCTCTGCGTACAGAGTTTGATGTATTATCTCCCCGACGTGCGGAGCTTGATGTCTTGTCTCCCCTGCGTGCGGGCTTTGATGTCTTTTCAAATCTATTATCCATAAATATCCTTTAATGGGGTGCTGGCCCCTGAGATTATTCGCAAATGTATAGTTTCAGATAATATGATTATACCACATATTGTACGCAAAGAAAAGTGTTTTTTGAATGAATATTTGACAAAATACTTATAACATTTTTGTATAAACAATCAATAGAGCCGCGCAAAAGCCGCATAAAACGACAAACGCCGCGACAAGAAGCCTTATCGCAAGTTTCAGGCGGCGGGTTCTTTTGGCGTATTCGTTTACAAAATCAGGCAATGTTGGCGTGTCCGAAGAGTCATTCTCCCCCGTCTCAGCCGACCTGACATATTCGTGGGCGAGCCGCGGAAGCTTATCCGCAGGAGGAACCTGCGAGCCTGCCTTTAAAAACAGCAGTGCCCTGTCGAAATACTCGCCGTCCGGGTTTTTAACCTCGATTATCTGCCTGTTTACTCCCTTAACCATACTTCCTCCATATCCGTTCGGCGGGCTGAGTCTCACAAAAGACACATTTCAAGCCCTGCCGATACTGTTTTCCGCCCAAAGGTTCGGATTTATCAATAATGATTATGGGATGGGCGCGATAAAAATATACAGGCTGTAGATACCGTTTTCAACCCATATGTTGAAAACTGCGTTGAAAGTGTTGAAAATATCGGTTTGAAAGCTTTGAAATTGTTAATAACTCGGTTGAAAAGTTGATAAACCCGCTAAAATCGCAGTTCAGGTTTTCAACTGTCATAAAAATACACTTATACATCCGGTAAAATTCCGATATTCACCCGAAATTATCGGGTCGGGCTGATAGAAAGTTGGACAAACCCGCTCTTTTCGGGAGTTTTCCCCGCAGAGATGAAAAGCAGTATCCCGCAGATGCAGAATAGAAGAGCCGAAGAAATCCACGCATTTCAGCGCTTTTTCGGCAGGTTGATACTGTTTTTTGTACTGTTATACAACGCGGTGAATATAATTCAAGAATTTTGCTGTAGGTTAAGGTCAATGTAAAAATAATCCCATTACATTTTGCAGATAGGAGCAGGGCTGCGCCGGCGCTTATCTCGATTATTTTTTCCGGAAAAGCCGTCAGCCAAAGTCGGTAAAAAGACGCAGCTTTAAAATCGCATAAAAAAGCGCAAAAAAGAAAGCGCCGTTGATTCTGCCCCCCTGTGGGTTCAGATATCAATGGCGTTTTCATAATTTTCACTCAGGCATCAAAGCCAAAAGCTCGCCGCAGCCCAATCCTACTTGACTGTGCGAAAACCGTTCTGTCAGACGGAAAATTACCGCAGCTTCGACAGCCTTGACCTTTTGCAAAAGATAATGCACCTTGCCGTCCTCCACCCTTATCTCAACTATATGCAGAGAGGACAGCTTTTCCAAAGCGTCCATCACTTCGTCCGACGTGAGTCCAGCGATACTGTCAGGCTTTATGTCCTTTTCAAGGTATTCTGGAGCGGCATAGTCAAACAGAGACTGACTGTGAAAATACTCGTTGCAGACATACGAAAGCACGCTTCTGACGTTTGTATCAAACAGCTTTCTTAGTGCGGATGTAATTTCGGGGCTTTTAAATACTGTACACATATCTGCGGGCGATGTGCAAGCATCTATCATTGTCAGATCGTTGGAGACAAATGCTGCTCCCGCTGTATCGGATAAGCGGCAAAGGGTGGTATATCTTATAATCCGATCATATTGAGATGTCGAGGGATTTTTTTGCAGCCTTCAAAAATTCCCCCGTGTGGCAGTTTGGCAGGTTGGATTTACGATACAGGCTGTCAACGATCGCCGCCTGTGCGTCCTTGGGAAAGTTGTGAATGCAGTCCATATTTAAGGTGTCGGATGCTGCCGGGCTGTCCTGCGCAGGTTCCGATGAAAACAAATCATCCAGTGTGATGCCCAATGCTGCCGAAATTTTTGGGAGAAGCATTATATCCGGCATAGACGCTTCGGATTCCCACTTTGAAACGGCTTGGTTGGTAACTCCAAGCTTTTCGCCAAAAGCTTCCTGAGTCAGTCTCAGGCTTTTTCTGTATTTTGCTATGTTCTTGCCAATGCTCATATAAATTCACCTCCCCGCTTTGATGTATTTATAATACCACAAAAATGTGCCGAATTGAAGATATTATTTATCGATTTTTGGGGATGCTGAAAAGATAAAATCGCCGGATAGTTGGATTAGAAATCTTTGAAATACAGAGGCTTCTCTATCAGGCAACAAAAAAGACCCACGAGGGGGCTTTCTTCGGGTGACAGGACGTTGAACAGCGTTAGACGGTATATAAAATAAGTCGGAGTAAACATGTTTCGCTGTCTGGCAAAACTATTGACACGACACTTTTCACTTTTCTCTCTTATCTTTTATCTGGAAAAGCCGCCCAGAGTATAC
>USEH01000198.1 GCA_900553675.1 uncultured Ruminococcus sp.
GATTATAAAAAATTTATCTTTTATGTATATTATAGTGTTATTCGGTGGCGAAGTCAATGACCTGTAGGGCGAGTTTATTACTTGCTGTCTAATACTAATTTTCGATAAAAGTGTTGCTGCAAAATCACATACAAGATAAAATCTATAATTCTCCAAAAAGACAGCCTGCGGCGAAATATCCGCAGGCTGAATTGTTTGTATATACTATTCCTCGCTTCTCCACTCGCCGGCTATTGTATCCAAGTCGGCGTTATTCTTGTCAAAGGGAATAATCGTATAGGAATACTCATACTTGGTGGTGTCGTTGAGAAGCTTATATTTGTGCAGGGTTTCGGGACCGCAGGAAGCTCCGCCTGTTCCTCTCGAACCGAAGTCGACATTGAGGTAGGTGTTCTTAACGGCAGGAAGACCGTAGGTATACCTTGCATTGCCTATGCCCTGCGCCGTATAGTGAATTGCAGACGCCTGAACCATACCGTCCGCCGAAATCAGTATGCCGGTGTTTTTCTCATCCGAGGTCAGTGCGATATACCTCACATCCGTTTTGGTGCCGGTATCCTGAGGCTTGCCATAGGGATAGAAGCTTTCAGAAACCGTCTGAGTGTAAACCATGGCAGGCGCACCTCTCTTGCGGTCGTTATAGGTGTCCGCAGGACCGCAGCCGTAATAGGTCATGTTTTCATAATCCATCGGAAGGGTGATAACGTTGCCGTACTTCAGCATTTCCTCAACATCCTTGCTCAGCTTAAGGCTTCGGCTTACCTTGATTTCACCGCCGCCGTAAACGGTATAGGTAACCTCCTCGGTGGATGTTCCGGCGGTCAAAAGAAGCTTTTCGGTTATGGTAACGTACTTTTTATCAGGGGATAGCTCGTAGGAAAAGCTTTCAACCGTTTTGACCTTGGCATTGTCGGGAGTATTCCAGACATTGTCGTTTGAAATTCTTGCGCGGTTGAAGTTGATTTCGGGACCTTTTTCAATGACAGCCTCGCCGCTGTAGGTGTAGGAAGTGAATATACCCTTGGATTTTGAGAATACAACTTCAAAGCTGCTGCCGGTGATGATTACATCGTCGCCATTTTCGCTGACGGAAACATCCGGCATTGCAGATATGTCGGCGTCCTGATTGTTATAGTCGCCCTTGATATCAAACTGCTGCAAGGCTACAACATGACCCGCCTTTGCCCAGCTTTCGTCATCCTTAAGAGAAGCGTAGACGGTCAGCAGATATTCGCTGTTGGGCTTTGATTCGGCAGGAAGATTATAAGGAACCTCAATTTCAACCTTGCTAAGAGGCGCACAGCTTACATCAAGCGTGCCGGAATCAATTGCAACGCCGTTTCTTAAAAGCTCATATGTGAATGCATATTCAGACAAATCGGTAAAGCGGTATTCGCTGGATATTTCTATAGTTCTGTTGGTCGCCGAAAGCGGCTTGTGGTTGTCAAACCATATCGACTGGTAGACATACTTAACCTCCTGCATCTCGGGCTGTACGGTTCGGTCTGCGCTTATTATGCCGTTCTGACAGAAGTCGCCCGAATTAGGATTGTCTCCCCAGCAGCCGCCGTAGGCGATATATTTGCCGTTGCCGTAGTAATCATACTTGCCGTTCGGGATTTCCGTCCAGATACCTTGGTCTACATAGTCCCAGATAAACGCGCCCAGAATATTGTCGAATTTTCTTATCGGCTGCCAGTATTCAAAGAGGTTGCCCACCGAATTTCCCATAGCGTGGGCATATTCGCACTGCAAATAGGGCATGTGGTTTTCCCATCCACCTCTCCACTCCATGCCGCTGATATCTGAATACATTGTGCTGGCGACATCCACTCCGCCGCCTGAGCCTTGGGATTCAAAGTGAACAGGTCTTGTCGGATCGCGCTGCTTTAAGGCGGTGATATTTTCAAGGAATGTTTTTGTTCCGCCCACGGTTTCGTTGCCCATCGACCACATTAAAATGCAGGTGCGGTTTTTATATGCGGTCGTGTGAGCTTTGATTCTGTCGGTTATAAGCTTGGAAAAGTAGGTTTCGGTGTCGTCGCCGTTTACATTATAATGGGTTTCGATATTGCACTCGCCCATAACTAAAATACCGTATTTGTCGCACATGTTGTAGAAATTTTCATCATCGGGATAGTGAGAGGTTCTTACCGCGTTGATGTTATTCTGCTTCATAATCAGAATATCCCGCTCTTCCTCCTCCAAGGTGAGATAGCGTCCGGTGTTGGGATTTGCTTCGTGCCGGTCTACTCCCCTGAATTTGAATACCTTGCCGTTGAGTAAAACGGTATCGTAATGCTCGTTTTCCTTGGATGTGTCGGCGGTGGGAGTGAATGTCAGCTCGCGGAAGCCAAGCTGCTGAGCTATGCTGCCGTAGTAAACGCCGTCGTCGCTGTAAAGGGAGATAACAAGGGTGTAAAGATACGGGTCTTCATCCGACCAGAGCCTTGGTTCGGCGACTTTTTTTGAAAGAGAAACCGAGGATATCTCGCCGGAAGCCGTTGCGGGAACCGATTTGTTGATTCCGCCGATGACTTCCTTTCCGTCGGCATCAAACAGCCTGACGTTTATATTCATATCGGAGACGGAAGCGGCAGTGGTGTTGTCAACATCTAAGCTTATCTTAAGCTCCGCATCCTTGAAATTTTTGTCAAGGTCGGTGACGACGGTATAATCCTTGATTCTTACGCCGGTTGTGGAATAAAGATAAACGTCGCGAAAGATGCCGGCAAGGCGCATAAAGTCCTGATTTTCGTAATAGCTGCCGTCGCACCAGCGGTGAACCTTAACTGCCAACAGATTTTTCTTGCCGTCCTTATTCAGATATGGGGTAATATCATAATCGGCAGCGTCGAAGGTATCCTCGCTGTAGCCGACCTCATAGCCGTTTACATAGACATAGTAGGCAGACTCAACGCCGCCAAAGGAGATATATACTCTCCTGCCCGAGCTTATCCAGTCCTCGTCAACATCAAATTCACAGCGATAGAAGCCGACGGGGTTGGTTTTAGTCGGGATTACGGGCGCAAACACCCTTTCGTTGCCGTATGCGCCGTCGTTCCACGGGTAGATGGTGTTGGTGTAGATAGGAAAGTCAAAGCCCTGAGTCTGCCAGGAAGCTGGGAGAGTGACCTCCTTAAAGCCGCCATAATAGGCAGTCTGCGAGGTATAAATCTTTTGCTCACCGTCGTAAACAGGGGCTTTGGACATATCATAATCTGTCTTATAGAAATCGGTAACGCCCGCCGCTTCGGCGTCCTCTTCGTTTTTGTAGACAGCGAGCTGCCAAGCGTTGCCCTTGCCGGTCAAAAGCTTATAGTACTTTGAGACGGTGCGGTTGTAGCTCCTTGAACCCTCAACCGCCTTTTCAACGCTGTCATAAACAACCGTGCCGACCGAGTGATAGTCGAGGGCATTGACCCTTACAATATCGCTCTGGTTGACGGTGTTGCCGTTGATATCCTTTGAATAGGTCTTGCCGGTCCATTCAAGACCGGTAAATAGCTTTTCGCTTGGGTCATATGAAATCAGCTCCGCCGCGGGGATGGGCTTTGAATAATCCCAAGGGTCGCTGCCGGACGAAGTATTGCCGCAGCCGCTGAAAAGCGCAAGTGCGGAAACGCAGGCAACCG
>USEH01000199.1 GCA_900553675.1 uncultured Ruminococcus sp.
GAAATATCCCCCGGGATTACAACAGTATCATCCATCGAGACGCTTTCCTGCCAGTTGGCTTCAAGGCGGCTTACGTAGTTATCCCATCCGCCGAAAATATCCATAGGCTTATCCGTCGAAAGCGAAAGATGTAGATCTGCTATGACAAATAAAGACATCCAATCGCCTCCAACGAATATATTTCGATTTGCCGTCAATAATATTTACACTTAGGATAAGCATTGCGCTTGGAATGAGCACTATGCTTAAAGATAAGTACTTCAAATCTATCGCTTAAATAAGAAAGGAACTACTATTATGGAACACGATAAGATTTACGGCATTAAGTGTGATGTTTCCAACTGCGTATACAACAGAGATTCCAAGGAATGTGTTGCCGGCAAGATTGACGTTTGCTGCTGCGGCTGCTCCAATCCCAACTGCTCTGCCCAGACAGAGTGCAAAACCTTTAAGCCCAGAAGCTGCTGATCTGCGATCTGCACGCAGAGTCGGAAGCCTTTTGGTGGGAGTCGGTTATACAACCGGCTCCTATTTTATTTTAAGGAATCCGAACACAGCTTCCTGCATTTCTTCCTTGCTGACGGTATTATTGAATCGGATTTCCTTTGATTTCAGCGAAGCAAGCGCGGCGGGAACAGTCATTCCACTTACTTTTTCCAAAGCCTCGGTAAGCGCAAATTCGTCCGCGTTTTCGGGAAGTCTGCCGAGAGCGTCAAGAACGGAAGCCGAAAACTTATAGGGGCTTGCAGTGGAAGCTATGACTGTCTTTGTTTTGTCACCGGTTCTTGCGGCGTAATCCTCATAGACCTTCTGGGCAACAGCGGTGTGGGTATCCATTGTGTATGAGTACTTTTCGTATACCGATCTGATTGCCGACTTGGTTTCATCATCAGAGCAGAAGCCGCAGGCGAAGTCCTCTTTAAGAGCTGTCTTGATGGAATCGCTGACCTCAAACCTTCCGCAGGAGGAAAGCTCGGAATATATCTTTCTGATATACTCGTCATCCCCGCCGGAAAGAATATACAAAAGTCTTTCGAGATTTGAGGATATAAGAATATCCATGGACGGCGATATTGTTGTATAGAACTTTCTGTTCCTGTCGTAGACTCCGGTATTTATGAAATCTGTGAGGACATTATTGGAATTTGAAGCGCAGATAAGCTTGTTTATCGGAACACCCATCTTTTTGGCGTAGTATGCCGCAAGAATATTTCCAAAGTTTCCGGTGGGAACGCAGACATTTATCTTTTCGCCCTCAGAAATCTCACCGTTTTTGAGAAGCTCAGCGTAGGACGATACATAATAGATTATCTGCGGCGCAAGTCTGCCCCAGTTTATCGAGTTTGCGCTTGAAAACATCATTCCGTTTTCAGAAAGAACAGCGGCGGTTTCAGGGTCGGTAAATATCTTCTTAACACCGGTCTGAGCGTCGTCAAAGTTTCCCTTTATCGCACATACTGAAACATTTGAACCCTCCTGAGTGGTCATCTGAAGCTTCTGCATTGCGCTGACGCCGTCGGCGGGATAGAATACGAGTATCTCTGTTCCGGGGACGTCCTTAAAGCCCTCTAACGCCGCCTTTCCGGTGTCTCCGGAGGTTGCAACCAGAATTACAACCTTTTTGTCGATTCCGAGCTTTTTGACGGATGTTGTAAGCAGATAAGGCAGTATCTGCAACGCCATGTCTTTAAAAGCGCAGGTCGGACCATGCCAAAGCTCAAGCATATATCTACCGTCGAATAGGTGAGCAAGCTCCATAATGCTTTCACTGTCGAAATTGCGGGTGTTATACGCTCCCTCAACGCAGTATCTTATTTCGGCTTCAGAAAGGTCTGTCAAAAACTTTGAAAAGACGAATACCGCTCTTTCGGGATAGCTCATTTTGCAAAGAGCCATTATATCGTCTTGCGTTATGCTTGGTATGCTTTCCGGAATGAAGAGTCCCCCATCCTCGGATATGCCCTGAGCTATCGCCTGAGCAGATGTGACTTTTAGGTTTTTGTTTCGTGTGCTTTGATAGTACATTAATATAATCATCCTTTCGGTGAAAATTATCGGGTTTATTCGGTAAATGCGCTTTGAATATAATCAAAGTCTGTCACAACACCGTTACTGATTTCTACTATTGCGGCGTCATAAACCGCGCTGCTGTCGATATCGTTACGGTTAAGATATTCATGAGCGGCTTTTATAATGCGGGATATCTTGGTTTTGGTCAATGCTTCCTCGCCACTTGAAAGAGGGTTATGCTTTCTTGATTTAACCTCGACAAAATGAATAAGGTTCCCCTTTTTAGCGATAATATCTATTTCTCCGCCGCGGATAGTAAAATTCCGCTCTAAAATCTCACAGCCTTTTTTAATAAGAAACTGCGCGGTAAACTCCTCGCCGATATTCCCTATTTCTCTTGAAGTCATCTTATTTTTCATTCAGATTTTTTAAAAAGCTCGGTCGGTGAACCTTGCTAATGCCGTATTTTTTAATCATTTCGTAATGAAGCTTTGTGCCATAGCCCTTATGCTTTGAAAACTGATACTCTGGATATTGCTTATCCAGTTCAAGCATATATCTGTCCCTTGCAACCTTGGCAAGAATAGACGCCGCCGCTATGGACTGGGACGATGCGTCCCCCTTGATAACAGGACAGGTTTTAAACGCAACGTCAGGCGCTTTATTACCGTCTACAAGTACTATGTCTACATTTCTTTTAAGACCCTCTACAGCCCTTTTCATTGCAAGCATATCGGCGTTGAGAATATTCAGCTTCTCAATCTCCTCAACCGAAGCGCTTGCTATGCAAAATGCTTCTGCCTTTTCAATAATCTCGTCATAAAGCTTCTCACGCTTTTTCGGAGAGAGCTTTTTAGAGTCGTTTATACCTTCGATAATCAAGTCGGACGGAAGTATTACTGCGGCGGCATAAACATCGCCCGCAAGCGGTCCTCTTCCCGCCTCGTCTACTCCTGCTATTATCGGAAACCTTGTTCTTATCTCATTGTCAAATTCAGCTAAGGTCATAGCATATCACTCATTCTCATTTTTTTGTCAATCACGGTTTCTATTACGGTAGCTCAAGTGAAATTCTGCCGAGCTTGCCTGAGCGGAACTCATCCATAAGAATAATTGCGGCTCTTTCGGTATTAATTTCTCCGCCGGATACTAAAAATCCCCTTCTTCTGCCTATTGCTTCAAGGATCTCATATGAAGTCATATCTTCGGATATGTCAACATTGTATCTTTGCTTCAAGACACCGCTGTCTATGCTAACAAGCCTTGTTATAAACTCGCACGCAAGAGACTCCATATCCATAATATCATCCTTAACAGCTCCGGTAAATGCCAGCGATAGCCCTACGTCCTTGTCCTCAAACTTCGGCCAGAGAATTCCCGGTGTATCCAGAAGCTCCACCTGCTTGTTGAGGCGAATCCACTGAGCACCTTTGGTCACCCCCGGACGGTTACCAGTCTTGGCACAGGCACGACCAGCAAAGCTATTGATAAATGTGGATTTTCCCACATTCGGAATACCAACTACCATAGCACGGACCGGGCGGTTGATGATTCCTCGCCGTC
>USEH01000200.1 GCA_900553675.1 uncultured Ruminococcus sp.
CGGTTTTTCTAAAATTTTTCGTGATTTGCAGTACTGCCGCGCCGATTTGCGTCTTTATAGGTGAAGAACATTCTTAACTTTACAATAAGTGGGTGATGATTTGGAGGACTATAAAATCGTTGAGATGATTTGCCTTGGCGACGAATCGGCTCTTGATGAGTGCCAGAAAAAGTACGGCGGCGAGCTTTTGCTAATATCCCAACGGATAACCGGCTCGCACGAGGACGCCGCGGAATGTGTTAACGACACGCTTTTGCAGGCGTGGAAAACCATTCCGAGCGTGAAGCCGCAGAACCTGAGATATTACCTTATAAGAATAGTCAGAAACATCTCGCTTGATAAGTTGCGGCGGGCTAATTCCAAAAAGCGCAGGGGTGTTACGGTCGCGTTCGACGAGCTTTCGGAGTGTCTGCCGGATAACTGCGCTTACATAAGTGCAAGCGACGAGGACAGCATAGCCGCCGACATAAACGGCTGGCTTCTCACTCTGGGCGACGAGCGCAGGGCGGTGTTTGTACGGAGGTATTATCTTATGGAGACGGTGCGGGAAATCTCAAAAGAATTCGGCATAAAGGAAAAGACCCTTTCCGGCACGCTTACACGCCTGCGTTCATCACTTAAGAGCTATCTGGAAGAAAAAGGACATAATATTTGAAAGGAGACGCTATGAAAAATCACGAAGATAAGTTGTTTTCGTCAATCGGCAGAATTGATGATGATATATTGGATTCTGCTCTTGCATACAGTCCCGCTAAAACCAAAACCGGCAGGACAATTTCTATAAAAAAGAAGATAACGGCAATCGCTCTGGCGGCGGTTATGTGTATGGGATTGGTCGTTACCGTCACTGCCTACGGAAGTGACATCTGGGCAGCGATAACTCAGCGCAAGCGCGAGCTTATTGACGACAAATCACAGGTAATCAACAAGACCGTATCCGCAGAAAGCGGCTGCTCGCTTACCATAGATAACGTTGCGGGCGGAGGAGGAACCGGATTCTTCTATTTCAGCATCCACAGCGGCGACGAGCCGTTTACAAAGGGATTGAAATACGAACGCTTGCAGGTTATGTACAAGACCTCCCCCGACCTTAATGTGTCATATTCCGAGCCGGTGGAGATGGGCAGCTGGTACACCATATATGATGACGGCGAGGGTATGGGCGGCTTTTTTGCCAATCTTGAAAGAATCGAATATGATTCTTACAATCCCACTTCAACGGTGCAGTACAAGCTTTCCGCCGCCGAGACCTATAACACCACCTACAAAATTGTTATTACCGGCATCACCTCGGAGGACGGCAGCATTAAATACGCCAACGAGCTTTCGATGGAATTTGACGTTGACCTGTCCGAAAGGCAGACTATATCGCAGGTACGGTTCCACAGACCAAGTCCGGAAATAGAATTCGAGCTTGACGGAATCAAGTATCAGATATTTGAAGTATCAATGCACGACCCTTACAGCTTCGATATCAACATTATAAACCTTGATGAGGACGCAATAGAATACGAGGGCAAGCAATTCTATGCAGTAAACAGATTTTGCGACAGCTCTTGGTATACAAAGGAATGGTTTGATTATCTCAGAAAGAAACTGACAATATACTTCAACAATCAGGGAATAAACTCTGATGACTTCACACCCAAGGAGCTTAAGGCTGAATATGATGAGCTATGTGAAAAGGAATCAGAAGCGCTTAATGACAGCTTGTCCATCTGGGGTTATGGCATTGATGAAAACGGCGATGAATATTACAAAGTCATTCGCGAGGAGCCGTACAACATGAGCTATAATCTTCATGTGGAGCTGTTTCCGGATTGCGGAGCTTCGGTCAAGCCTGACACCCCTAACGTCAATCGCAAAAACCCGGGAGTTTCAATACTTGAAGACGGCAAACCCGATATGACTATGAATATCGGCGAAACCTTTAAGTTCACCTCACCCATCTACATCACCGACATTAAGCGGGTATACGTCACCAAAAACTCCGACCCCGACTTTGAGCTTACCATCTACGAGCCGAGCAAGGACAAATCCTTATTGGATTTGCAGAACGCCGAATAGTGATGATATATTACGCGAACTGTCAAGAAAAAGCCTTGGGTTCATGCTATAATCATAATCAGAAAGTATACTTTTCATAAATTTTTCAGCGGATGTGATTACGTGAAGGACTTCTACATTTTTATCAAGTCGCTTGAATACATCGAACAAAATCTCTCCACAGATTTAAGTCAGGAAGAGATTGCATCCTACTGCGCCTGTTCGGTCTCCGCGCTTCAAAAGATGTGGAAATACTGCACCAATCAGGGCGTTATGAGCTATATCAAAAAGCGCCGTTTCACCCTTGCGGCAAGAGAGCTTGTAGAGGGTGCCGGAGTGCTTGAAACCGCCGTTAAATACGGCTACGGCTCGAACGAAGCCTTCACCCGCGCTTTCAGAAGCTTCTGGGGAGTAAGTCCTTCAAAGCTTGCAAAATCGCGGAGCTTTACCGATTTATACCCCGTTCTGAACCAAAAATACTATGACGGAGGTACTTTTATGAAAACCAAATTTGACTTAACCCAGCTTTACGAAAAGATGCAGGACAAGAAAAACACCTATGTGTGCTGCTTCGACATCAAGCATCTCGGCCCCATCAACAAAAATCTTGGCAGAAACGTCGGCGACGCGGTTATCAGGCGGTGCGTCGAAAGGATTGACGCTGCGCTGAAGGACGGTATGTTTGCCTTCCGCGTCGGCGGAGACGAGTTTATTGTCGCCACCGGCTACAGCGACATCACCCAAGCCGAGAAGCTGCGCAAAGAGGTAACCGCCGCCAACGGCGAGAAAATCACCTGCGACGGAATCGAGGCAGAGGTAACCCTGCACAGCGGAATCATGCTCTACAGCGATGAAACAAGCAACCCCAGCTTTTACGACGATTTTATGAAGACCGTTTACGACAATTTCTGAAATCGGCATAGCTGATAATATTAATCCGTCCCCGGGCGTAATGTTCGGGGACGGATTTTTGCGATCTGACTATTTAATGCAGGCTTTCAGCTCTTCAACTACGGCTTTGAACCAGTCGGTGTTGCTGTATGGTGCAAAGGCTTCGCTGTCGTTGACGGTAAGCATTTTGAATATCATTTCAGTCCATGACTGTTCACTGTTGATGATGTAGCTTCCGGTGTTATTCTTATACCCGTCGAGAATCTTTGAGTGGTAGGTGTATTCGCCGTCAAGGCTTTCAAGCTGTTTAAAATATTTCACAGTGCCTTCAAGATGATATCTTACCTTTTCGGCATCACCTTTTCCGGCATATATGACGGCAGAGTAGTAATGATACTGCGCGGCGTCGCCGGCGAAGTGTCCCATAAAGTCATCTTCAAAGAAAAGCTCTCACTCAGAAAAGTAATGTGCTTCACCGTTGTTATCGCCGGAATACTCCTTGTAAACGGCAGCGGCGAGGCTCACGATATAATCGGCATCATCTGCGGAATCCTTGCTGCTGTAGGCTACACGATAATGGTAACGGCAGGAAAGCTCTCGAACGGCAT
>USEH01000201.1 GCA_900553675.1 uncultured Ruminococcus sp.
GTCTTCTTACCGTCCTCAAATCTGAAGTTCTTTGCAGACAGCTTTATAGCATAGTCGGGATTATTAGTTTCCATATATATCTTTAAGCTTTTGGCTTTTGTATTGTCGGCAGATTTGACCTCTATGGGTATCAGTCTGCCCTCGCGCTGGATTACAAAATCAATCTCGGCGCCGCGCTCCGACTCCCAATAATAAGTGCGGTAGCCGTTTATTGTCAGCTGCACGTTGACATAGTTTTCCGTCATCCCGCCCTTAAAGTCGTTTAAGTCCTCGGACATATACAGTATATCGTCGGCGGATAAATCCTTTTTGGCAGCAAGCAAGCCCAGATCCGAAACATAGATTTTGAAAGCGTCGATGTCGCGGTAGTTTTCAAGCGGCTTTTTAATCTGCTCTGCCTTATACCCCTGCGATACTATTCCCGACAGGCATAGCCACTCTATAGCGTTTTCAAACTCCGAAGCCCGCCCGCCTTTCTTAATAAGCTTATACTGAAAGCGGGTGTTTTTCTTGGAGAGCTGCACGGTGATGTTGTCGTAGGCGAGCCTTGTTTTCTTGATTTCGTTCAGGCTGTTGTACTTGCTCATATCGTTTAAATAGCTGGCAAGAATTGTGTTCTGCGTGTGGCGGACAAGGATATAGTCCTTAGTCCCCGCAAACTGCATTACACACTCGGGCATACCGCCCACCACAAGATACTGGCGGTAAAGCTGCATTGCCGTGTCGTGCAAAGCAGACGGCAGGGGAGTATCGGTTTCAAAGCTCTTTTTGATTTGCTCTGCCAGAGCGTTTTCGCCCAGTGCAAGCATAAATTCTTCCATGTCCATTGGGTACATGGTTTTTATGTCTACCTTGCCAACCGGAAAGGAGAATTTCGCCCTGTTTACCGCAACGCCCAAAAGGCTTCCTGCCACTATGATATGATAATCGGAAGCGTCCTCACAGAAGTATTTTAAGGATGTAAGCGCGCGTTCGCAGAGCTGAACCTCGTCAAAGACTATAAGCGTCTTTTCCCGCACAATGGTCTGCCCTGCAATATGGGATAAAATCGGTATCAGATAGTCTGGGCTGATATTTTCCTCAAAGGTAACATTCAGCTTGGGATTGGTTTCAAAATTGAAATACGCCACGTTTTCATAGTGTGTGCGCCCAAATTCCAGAATGGAATAGGTTTTGCCGACCTGCCTTGCCCCCTGCAAAATCAGGGGCTTGCGGTGCTCGCTTGCCTTCCATTCCTCTAAATACTTCATGATTTTTCTGTACACGATTCAGCCCTCCTCATAAACAGCTGATAACAGTATATCAGATATTCATGTAAAAATCAATGGATTTTCAAAAATATTTTGCACCAAAATACGTGAATAATTTAGCGGTTTTAGCATTTATCGACGTGAACCTGCTTGTCGGGGATATGCTCGGCGATATCTTCAAGCCCACAGTTGAGGATTTCGCAAAGCTGGTTAAGGGTGTAGGTGTTGACGTTGGAGTTTTTGCGAAGGCGGTCGAGCTGCCCCGAGCTTATGTGAAATTCGTTTATTAGCCTGTATTGGGATATACCTTTTTCCTTCAGGGTTAGCCATAATTTGTCGTATACTATCATGATGGTCACAAGTCTCCTTTTATTAAAGGATATTTTATTATCCGATGAATGGCAATAGCCCATAAATGGTATACTCGCCATAAACTTATGTCTCAGAGCAATTCAAGAAAACTCCTTATAGGCAGTGCAGGGGCGGCGACCGGGGGTGTTCCCGGCTCGCTTATTCGATAGAACACCTATCAACTGCAAATTCAAGCAGCATTCCTATTATCTCATTGCGGCTTCTGCCTGTATCCTTTGCTATTGTATCGATTTTTGCAACTACATCCTCACGAACGCGCACGCTGAAAACGCGGTATCCATCATCGCCACGTCGTTTTATTATTATCTTATCATCAGTTTTCATTTACAAATATCTCCTTATATTTCCCTCTCCGACACCCATTTTACAAAGCTTTTCACAAGCCCCAGCTGCTTGCTGTCAAGCCTTTTCAGCATATCGGCTATGCTTTTCCATTCGTCATCAGACGTCGCGCTGACAGCCCCGACAAGAAACTCATCGGGAGTGGTGTCTAAAGCCAAGGAAAGCCGCAGAATCACCTCTAACGAGGGAATCGAAATGCCGCGCTCTATATTTGACAGATACTTATACCCGATTTTTGCGCGCTCTTCAACCTCCGACTGCTTAAGTCCGAGCTTTTTGCGCCTTGCCGCTATCCTGCTTCCGATATCTTTGTAATCAAGCTCCATAACAAACCTCATCCTATATTATATATTTTACTAATAATCATAAGCAATTATGAGGTTGTATAAACCTATTAAAAATCGATTTTTCATCTTGACATATGAATGTTAAAGCGGTATAATAAACAAAATTTCGTTAATCCAAATATTGCATGAGAAAAGAATAATATTTGCAGAGATGAAAGCGGAAAGCCAACCAGTATAAAAGCAAAAACGAGCTTCCACATGCAGGAAACTCGTTTTTGCTGATTAATGCTGTCAAATCACTGTCTTCCGAACAGATAATCCAGCGATACCCCAAGAACCTTTGAGATAGCGTCGATTTCGATATCGGTCACCGCGCGTTTGCCGTTTTCTATTCTTGAAACCGAGCCGCGGCAGGTGTAGACAGCCATCAGCTCAAGCCTTTCGGAAAGCTGCTTCTGGCTGAGTCCTGCGGCAATCCTTGCTTCGCGGACTTTATAGCCTATGATGTTTACGTTTTCGGTATCGATGATTCTTTTCATAGCTTTCTCCCATTTGTCTTGATTACTGATATATTCAGTGTGCAATAATCACAAATATTATCTCATATATGCGATAAAAAGTCAATCTCCGGCGAACGTTTTACCGGGTTTGTTATGAATATACTTGCATTTTCCCCGGATATCTGCTATACTATAAATTAGCAATTAAATTAACCCATCACATAAACCAACAGAAAGGAACATCTATATGAAAAAGCAAGGCTACAACCCCTACTTACCCTCGTGGGAATACGTCCCCGACGGCGAACCCTATGTTTTTAACGGCAGAGTTTACGTCTACGGCTCTCACGATTATTTCAACGGCTATGTTTTCTGCATGGGCGATTACGTCTGCTGGTCTGCGCCCGTTGACGACCTCAGCGACTGGCGGTATGAGGGAGTGATATATCCCAAAACCTCCGACCCGTTTAACCCCGACGGCAGAATGTGCCTTTATGCCCCTGATGTCACCGTCGGACCTGACGGCAGATACTATCTTTACTACGTTTTAGATAAGGTATCCAATGTTTCCGTCGCCGTCTGCGATACACCCGCAGGAAGATATGAGTTCTTAGGCTATGTCCACTATAAGGACGGCACCCGCCTTGGCGACCGCGCGGGAGATGAGTTCCAGTTCGACCCCGGCGTTATCACCGAAAACGGCAAGACCTATATGTACACAGGCTTCTGCGGCAGGGGGGATAAAT
>USEH01000202.1 GCA_900553675.1 uncultured Ruminococcus sp.
TCCGAGAAAAGCTTTGGAATAGGTTTTGACAAAACTCAGGCTCAGATATCCAAGGAGAGAGCTATTAAGGGTCTGCGCGAGTTCCTGCGTCCCGAGTTTATCAGCAGGGTGGACGAAATCGTTGTCTTCAATCCTCTTACCGAGGAGAATTACGCCGATATAGCTCACCTTATGTTAGGTGAAATGACCGAGCCGTTGGCTGAGAAATCCATCAAATTCAGCTTTGACAGGGAAGCGGAAAAGGCGATTGCAAAGCTTGCCTACAGCGATAAGTACGGTGCGCGCGACATAAGAAGAATCATCCGCAAGGAAGTCGAGGATAAGATAGCGAATATCATGATAGATTCCGACGATGCAAGGCTGAGTGAAATCGTTGTCACAGCAGAAAACGGCGAAATCAAAGTCAACGGAATTGAAATGTAAATTTTCTGTGAATTTTTTGCTGTAGCTGTTGCAATGTGTATTGTAATATGGTATAGTTTTTAAGCCGCTTGTGTTCGGCAGGCAAGTCGGATTATGCCCAAATGCTTATTTTGAGATGAATCCGCGCCGAAGTGCAGCGAGTTTTATAGAAAAGGCAGGTGCCAACTTATAATGTATGCAGTAATTGAAACAGGCGGAAAGCAGTATCAGGTTAAGGAAGGCGATATCGTATTCGTTGAAAAGCTTGATGTTGCCGCTGAAGAAAACGTAACCTTCGACAAGGTAATCGTTTACTCTGATGGTGAAAACACCACTGTAGGCGCTCCCTATGTTGCAGGCGCGGTTGTTGAGGCTAAGGTTCTTAAAAACGGCAAGGCAAAGAAGATAACCGTTTTCACCTACAAGCCCAAGAAGCCCTCTACTCACAAGAAGCAGGGTCATAGACAGCCGTATACTCAGGTAAGAATCGAAGCAATCAAGGGCTAATGATTACCGCTTCATTTAAAATGACAGAAGACGGAAAAAGCATTAAAGGCTTTTCGGTTATCGGTCATTCGGGCTATGCTGATGCTGGAAATGATATTGTTTGCGCAAGCGTTTCCTCGGCAGTTATGCTCACAGTTAATACAGCCGCGGAGTTTTTCGGAATTGACCTTGACTTAAAGGTTGATAAAGGCGATATCCGCTGCGAAGTAAAGGAGATCAGCGAAAATTCGGACAGGCTGTTAAACAGCTTAAAGGCTCATTTGTCCGAGGTTTCGAGCGATTTTCCGAACAATTTAAAAGTAACATATCGGAGGTGCGATAAATGATGTTAAGAATCAGTATGCAGTTCTTCGCTCATAAAAAGGGTGTAAGTTCTACAAAGAACGGCCGTGATTCCGAATCTAAGAGACTTGGCGCCAAGAGAGCAGACGGTCAGTTTGTTCTTGCAGGCAACATTCTCTACCGCCAGAGAGGAACACATATCCACCCCGGCGAGAATGTCGGCATCGGCTCTGACGATACTTTGTATTCAAAGATCGACGGTGTTGTAAGATTTGAAAGAATGGGACGCGACAGAAAGAAAGTCAGCGTTTATCCCGCTGAATAATCGAAATTTTTCGACCCCCAAGCCATAATCTGCTTGGGGGTTGCTTGTAGTAATGTAAGTTACATTGGAGTGCTGTATGTTTGTTGATGAAGTTAAAATAACCGTTCAGGCAGGAAACGGGGGAGACGGCTGTGTTTCCTTCCACCGTGAGAAATATGTTGCAGCAGGCGGACCTGACGGCGGCGACGGCGGAAAAGGCGGAGATATCGTATTTTTGGTGGACGATAATATGAACACGCTTATCGATTTCAGATATAAGCGTAAATACGTCGCCGATAACGGCGCAAACGGTGGTCCCAGAAACAGCTTCGGCAAGGGTGCCGAGGATCTTGTTATCAAGGTGCCAAGAGGTACTGTCGTGCGCGAGCTTGAATCGGGAAGACTTATTGCGGATATGTCCGGCAACGAGCCTGTTGTTATAGCAAAAGGCGGTCGAGGCGGCAGGGGCAATGCTCATTTCGCCACTCCTACAAGGCAGATCCCCAGATTTGCAAAGCCCGGTTTTAAGGGACAGAAGCTTGAATTAAAGCTTGAATTAAAGCTTTTAGCTGATGTCGGACTTGTGGGCTTTCCGAATGTCGGAAAATCAACTCTTATATCGGTAGTATCATCGGCAAAGCCTAAAATTGCAAACTATCACTTTACAACCCTTGCTCCGGTTCTTGGAGTTGTCAAGGTTTCGGAGGGCGTATCCTTTGTGATGGCTGATATTCCCGGACTTATCGAGGGTGCAAGCGATGGCGTTGGATTGGGTCATGAATTTTTGCGCCACGTTGAAAGATGCCGTCTGATAATTCACGTAGTTGATGTTTCCGGAAGCGAGGGCAGGGATCCTATTGAGGATTTTGAGATAATAAATAACGAGCTTAGCAGGTTTAGCGAGGATCTTGCAAAAGCTCCGCAGATAGTCGCCGCAAATAAGTGCGATATGGCAGAGCAGGAGCAGATAGAGCGTTTCCGCAAATACATTGTCGATAAAGGCTATGAGTTCTTTGAGATATCCGCTGCGACAACAGCCGGCACAAAAGAGCTTATCGCCGAAACTTCGCGTCAGCTTTCAGAGCTTCCTCCGTTGTCCGAATGACCAAAGGTACGCAAAGCAAACCTAATGTCAAAGAACCGGCCAAAATACTATCACCAAATCCCATATAATTGACAAACAGCGCCATACCGAACAATCCGAATACGATGGAAGGAATACCGCTCAAGTTATTGGTCATCACCCGGATAAAGCGTACCAACTTACCTTTCGGCGCATACTCATTCATATAAATTCCGCTCATCACCCCTATCGGAAAGGCGAACAGCGCACTCCCCACCATCAGATAGAAAGTACCGACAATAGCCGGCCATATACCGCCACCTGTCATCCCGTCCGTAGGAGCCGAAGTGATAAAATCCCAACTGATAGCACCGATTCCTTTATAGACGATAAATCCCAGAATTGCAAACAATATCAGTACAATGCAAAGGCTCAACAGCCGGAAAATCCCGAAAGCAACTTTCTGCGAACGGTGTTTAGCTTTATTATTACTCCGTATTTCCATCTTATTTGCTACGTTTTAATCCTTTAGAGGAAATATATTCCACACTAAAGTTGATAATCAATGTGATGAAGAACAGTACGACACCCAACAGGAACAACGCCTGATAGTGAGGTCCACCTGCAGGAGCTTCTCCCAATTCGGCTGCAATCGTAGCCGGAATGGTACGCAAAGGCTCAAGGATTGTTGTCGGAATCACAGCCGCATTACCCGTCACCATCAATACTGCCATCGTCTCCCCGATAGCACGTCCGATACCGAGTACCACACCGGATGTAATCCCCGAAATAGAATAAGGAATCACTACCTTATATATAGTCTGCCATTGCGACGCTCCC
>USEH01000203.1 GCA_900553675.1 uncultured Ruminococcus sp.
GTCGGGCAACGCGCCGAATATGCCGTCGCTGTTTGAAAGCGTAAGATTTCTGACAACGGCAGTAGCAAGCGAAATGTCATATTCAGCGGAGGGCAGTCTTCAGAGGCAGGCACTTTTCTCCATAGCTCTTGTTCTGTTCCTGTTCATAATGCTTATAAACGCGGCGCTGAATTTCTTCTTAAAGAGGGATAAAAACAAATGATTGATAAGTCTAAAGCCTTCCGCACAAAAAGAAAAGCATACAATATTATTATGCGCTGCCTGACAATAGCTTCAGCTGTTCTGACCTGCGCGCTTGCTATATTTCTTATAGTATACGTTATGGCAAAGGGTCTGCCAAACATAACATGGGAGCTTTTATCCACCAAGCCAAGCTACTTAAGCGGCAAAGTCGGAATACTTCCCGACATTCTGAACACCATCTACATCATAATAGCCGCGATAGCCATAGTTCTGCCGCTTGGAGCGGGCGCGGCGGTTTATCTTACGGAATACGCAAAGAACAAAAAGCTAGTAGCCGTAATCGAATACGCCGCCGAGACTCTTTCTGGAATCCCCTCGATAATATACGGACTGGTTGGTATGCTGGTGTTTTGCAGCGTTTTTAAGATGGGCACTTCCCTGCTTGCGGGTGCGCTTACGCTTGTTATAATGAATCTGCCTACCGTTATGAGAACCACTCAGGAAAGTCTTAAAACGGTTCCGCAGAGCTACCGTGAGGGTGCGTTTGGTCTGGGTGCCGGAAAATGGAGGGTTATAAGAACGGTTGTTTTGCCGGGATGCGTGGATGGAATCATTACCGGTTGCATACTTTCGGTTGGACGAATTATCGGCGAATCTGCGGCGCTGTTATTCACGGCGGGATTTGCCCACGCTCTAAACGGATTCTTCTCAGGACTGTTCAGCTCCGGAGCCACGCTTACGGTCGCGCTGTACGTTTACGTAAAGGAGAGCGGAGAATTTGCCGTGGGCTTTGCAATAGCTGCCATTCTTATGATGCTTACAGTAGCAATAAATCTTCTGGCGGCAGGAGCAGGAAGATACTTCAAAAACCGCAGAAAGGATTGAAAGGAAACATATGATAATATCAGTAAAGGATCTATGTCTTTGGTACGGAAACACTCAGGCTTTGAAAAACGTAAGCATAGACATTCCGGAGCATGGCATAACCGCACTTATAGGGCCATCCGGCTGCGGAAAGTCAACTTTTCTTAAAACGCTGAACCGCATGAACGACCTTGTTAACGGGGTTAAGATAACCGGTGAGGTAAAATACCGCGGCGAAAACATATTCGCAGCGGGAACCGACGTTAACGAGCTGAGGAAAAACATCGGCATGGTGTTTCAGAAGCCAAACCCGTTTCCGATGAGCATATATGACAACATCGCCTACGGTCCGAGAACTCACGGAATCCACTCAAAGGCAAAGCTTGACGATATAGTTGAGCACTCGCTTAAAAACGCCGCAATCTGGGACGAGGTAAAGGACAGACTGAAAAAATCCGCGCTGGGTCTTTCCGGCGGTCAGCAGCAGAGGCTCTGCATTGCAAGGGCTTTGGCAGTCGAGCCGGACGTTCTTTTGATGGACGAACCAACAAGCGCACTCGACCCAATTTCAACTTCTAAGATAGAAGAGCTTGCAACTTCGCTGAAGGAGTGCTATACTATAGTTATAGTGACACATAATATGCAGCAGGCGGTCCGCATTTCGGACAACACTGCCTTCTTCCTTCTCGGAGAGCTTATCGAGTACGGCGAGACCGAAAAAATGTTCGCTTATCCCAAAGACAAGCGAACTGAGGACTACATTACCGGCAGATTCGGATAATTCACAAGGAAGGAACAGCATATGAGATCAAGATTCGATGAACAGCTTTCAAATCTTTCAAAAGAGTTGACGACGATGGGCGCAATGTGCGAAGAGATAATCGCGCTCACCTCGAAGGCTCTTTCCGACGGCGACAAAACGCTTTTGAGCAAAGTATTTCCGATAGCCAACGACATTGACAGAATGGAGCGCACCATAGAAGCTCTCTGTCTGCGTCTTCTTTTACAGCAGCAGCCGGTGGCTCGCGATTTAAGGCAGATATCGGCAGCTCTTAAAATGATTACCGACATGGAAAGAATCGGAGATCAGGCGGCGGACATCGCGGAAATCATACCGTTTATATGCGAAAAGCCGTCTGAAAACTGCGTGCTTATCAGCGAAATGGCAAAGTCTGCTATAAGCATTGTCACACAGAGCATAGACGCATACGTCAAGCAGGATTTGGTAATAGCCCAAGACGCTATTGCAAAGGACGACATCGTTGACGATTATTTCAGGAGAGTTAAAGGCTCGCTTATAGACTTAATAGCTGGTATGCCTTCTGAGGGCGAATATGCGCTCGACCTTCTGATGATAGCCAAATACTTTGAAAGAATCGGAGATCACGCGGTGAACGTTGCCGAATGGGTAGCGTTTTCTATAACCGGCGAGCATATCGGGCAGAATTAAATCAGCATTCGCCGAAATTCTCTTCCGAAAGGATGATTAAACATGAAAATATGGTGCGTAGAAGACGACAACAGCATCCGCGACATTGAGGTTTACACGCTCAGCCAGACAGGGTTTGAGGCGGAAGGCTTTCCAGACGGAGAGGCTTTCTTTTCAGCAATGAAATCCTCCAAACCCGACCTTGTTATTCTCGACGTTATGCTTCCAGGAGAGGACGGTGTTGAAATCCTTAAGCATCTGCGCTCGGGTGCGGATACATCTTCGATACCGGTCATCATGGCGACAGCCAAGGGCATGGAATACGACAAAATAAAAACCCTCGACCTCGGCGCGGACGATTATCTTGTCAAGCCGTTTGGCATGATGGAGATGGTTTCGCGGGTGAAGGCTGTTTTAAGGCGCTACAAGCCCAAAGGATCAGGCAATACGCTGACCGTTTCGGGAATAAGCATGAATCTTGAAAGCAGAACGGTTGAAATAAACGGCGTTAAAACCGAGCTAACCTACAAGGAATTTGAAATTCTGAGGCTGTTCCTATCGCATCCGGGCATGGTTTTTACAAGGGAGCGGCTGTTTTCTGATGTCTGGGGAGAGAACTACATCGGCGAGACAAGAACCGTTGACATGCACATTAAAACGCTGCGGCAGAAGCTCGGCGAACACGGCGATATGATAGAAACCGTGCGAAGCGTCGGCTACAGATTAGGAGTGAAAGCTAAATGACTCAAAAGATTTTCCGTTCGATACTGGTAGTAGCAATAACCGTTCTTCTGCTGAGCCTTTTGTTTATCGTGGGAGTTTTATATGATTACTTTGGCAGTGCGCAGAAATCACGCCTTAATGCCGAGCTGAATCTTGCAGCCGGAGGCGTCGAGGCGGGCGGAACAGAAT
>USEH01000204.1 GCA_900553675.1 uncultured Ruminococcus sp.
ATGGGATATTGTGCCGTCGTACATGCGGTAATACTCGCGCAGGACAAGCTTGTCGTCGCGGTAGAACGAGATTATTCCCACAAAGTTTACTACTGCCTTTATCCTACCGTTGGTAATCGTTGCCACCTCGCGCTTGTCGATTTCGCCGTTGCCGACCCAGTGGTCTTCGAGTTCAACCCTGACCGTCGGCTTGGTCTTGGCGACAGCCTCGGTCAAAGCCCAATCGTTACCAGTAAAGCTTCCCAGCATGGTACTGCGAACCCGCAAAGAGTCCTTGCCCCATGCTTCAATCCTGAGCATTTCGCCGCCGGTATAGCAAACGAGTGCTCCGTTGTCTTTTACAAATCTCATATGTGTCCTCCAGATTGTTTTTTATTATGATACATCACCGAGCAGAAAAAATCAACCTATATAATAGAATTTGTTAAAGATTGTGGATGATTTGTTAAGAGACAGTGTCTTCCTTTGTAAGCCTCCAAGACTTCAGCTCGATATCGCTGTCTGAGAACACAAAATACAGGTCGTGATTTCCCACATCAAACGGTGCGAAACCGGCAGAGCGGACTTTCGTGAACTCGGAACAGTCAAACTCTATGAATGCGACGGCTTCCGAACCGATACTGTCCAGCCGAACCTCGATTCTTCCCTTGCCATTTACCTCGGCGACAAGCTCAGAAGCTCCGCTGCTCAGATTTACTCCCTTTACAAACATCCATGCGCCGCCACAATTGCTTCTGGCAGCGGGAGCCAGCACCTTCCCGACGCTTTTTTTGTCATGATTCGGCTGCGAATCAAAGCCAATGTCCGCGCAGGTAAACATCAGCGCGCCGCCGTTGTCGGCATAAGGGTCAACAGGCTTTATCTGCAAAACACCATTTTGCGAAGCCGCAGTTATCGGAATCTCGCCGGTTTTTAAGTCCATCGGAAGATAGTCAACCATAATGCTGCGATAGCCGCCATCGCCAGCCATAAGCTCCTCTAAAAGCATGGTGTGGTGTATGATGTAGTTTGTGCCGTTAAACTCGCAGAAATGGGTGTGATTGTTAGACCAACGCATGCCCGAACCGCCATTTGCGTTCTGTCCGGCGTTGTAAAAATACGCTCCCCGATACTCCCAGCTGTCGGCTTCGAGCGGAGTTTTAGTGGTGAGGTACGCCATGCTCGCCGTGGGCGGTGCAGGTATATCCTCATTGTCCCAGCCCGAGCGGTTCTGCCAGTCATTGCAGTAGGTGTAGTAGTAGGTGCCGTCGATATAGTTGAGCTCACTTGCCTCGAAGAAGTAAGGAGCGTCTATGGAGACAAACTCGCTGTCGAAGGACAACATATCCTTGCCAAGCCTTGCCACTTTTGGCACATTGGAATGTACCTTTCCCGAATCCGCCGGAACTCCACCACCGAACGCCAGCCATCCCACGCCGTTTTCGTCAATGCAGACTCCGGGGTCGAAGGGCGCTGGGCAGTTTTCAAGACCGGGCATATTCTGATAGACCAACGGCTCACCCAAAGGGTCGTTCCAAGGTCCCAGCGGGTCGGTCGAGGTGATTACCCCAACACCCGCACCGCCGTTGGAGAAATAGAGATAGAAGTGCGTAAGCCCGTCCTCCTCCACGCGTGAAGCGATTGAGGGTGCCCAAGAGTTGTAAATCCATGGTGCAATCTCACCGACATTTATGCTGCCGTGATACTCCCAGTTTACCATATCGTCGCTCGAGAACACAACAAGCGACTTGATTTGAGAGTAGTCGTTTTTGCCGCCGACGTCAGCCTGCTGCTGATCGTTGGTGCCGAAGACATAAAGTCTGCCGTTATACTCGACCGCAGTCGGGTCGGCGCAGAGGATGTTGGGCGAAAGCGGATTGGCACTTTCTTCCGTCTTATACCTGTTTTCGCTTATGCTGTCAATTACAATGCCGTTGTCTAAGCTATCCATAATCTTCTCCTTGATGATTTTGTCCGAAGCGCAGCCGGTCATAAGCAGGCTTACCGCGCAAAACAGGGCAAAAATTTTTCTTGCAGTCTTCATCATTAAAGCTCCCTCCAAGCTGATATCTTACTGATAAGATAATTATATAGGAGTGCGGCGGTAAAGTCAATCACGGAATGTGTACATTTTCTTGGATGAGCGCGCGGGTTTTGTGGGTAGATAAGTGGAGAAATACGTGTGAGATTTGTAAACGACAGCGGAGTACCTGTCACGATCATAAAATCTACACAAAATACTTGTTAATATACGGTTATAGAACTACTCTATCACATATACACAAAAGATATCTCTTAGCAAACAGAATTATTAATTTTTTAATTACATATTGCTTTTTTTCGCGAAATAGTATATTATATAATAGTTAGTGATTAATGCACTGACTCATAAGTAAAATAGCACCATCGGTTGAACGGAAGTTCGCTTCAGGAATTTTTGCATAATTGAAAGGCAGTGTGAGAATATGTCAACTGGCAAAAAACTATATAAATCGCGTTTTGACAGGAAAATTTGCGGAGTTTGCGGCGGCATTGCCGAGTACTTCAACATCGATTCGACGATTATCAGGCTGATATGGGCGCTGGTTTCGCTTGGCAGCTTTGGCACGGGATTAGTAATTTATATCATCATGGCGTTGCTTATTCCCGACAATCCCAACGACTCCATTGTTATTGACGAATAATAATTCTATGCACTATCCGCCTCCGAATAATAAGTTCGGGGGCTTTGATTTTTTCAACGTTTTTTGAAAGGCAGGAAACAAAAATGAGAGGAACTGTATACCTGATTTGCGGCAAAATCTGTGCGGGAAAGTCGACCTACGCGCGTCAGCTTGCAAAGTCCAAGAAAGCGGTGATTCTCTCAACCGACGAAATCACCCTTGCGCTGTTCGGTCAGCACCTTGGCGGCAAGCACGACGAGGTTGTGTCGCGGGTGCAGAAGTATCTGCTGGAAAAGTCCGTGGAGATTTTAGGCAACGGCATTGATGTAATTCTCGACTGGGGATTCTGGACTCGCGCTTCGAGGGAGTCTGTCCGCGAATATTACTCCTCGCGCGGGGTGAAGTTTAGTTCCACTACATTGATGTTTCCTATGACAGGTGGATAGAAAACATCACCAAGCGCAACCAAGATGTAGCCAAAGGAAAGACCTCGGCATACTATATCGACGACAATCTTGCAAGGAAATTTGAGGGTTTGTTTGAAGAGCCGGAGCGCTCGGAAATCGATATTTGGCACAAAAGCGGCTGCGCCGCCCCAGTTAAGAGAGAAAAGTGAAGAGAGAAAAGTTGAGGAGTCGGCTTATGTGCAATCAGCACATAGGTAAGTCCAGAATGTCAGCACATAGGTAAGTCCACG
>USEH01000205.1 GCA_900553675.1 uncultured Ruminococcus sp.
GATGCCGTAAAATAGTTAAATTTTTGGTTTAACTGTTTTACGAACACCCATCATTTGCCGGCTTTTTCAATAGGTCTTTTGTGTTTATGCTCCGGCTTTGCTGAGAAAAAATCGTCTCCGGTTGTGCTTTATTGTAAATTTACGACGCAGAAAATACTGCTCAAATGTAAAATTTATTTTTCCTTGGTCAAATATATTGACACGGTGTCAGTATAATGCTATAACGCTTATATTGACACTGTGTCAGCATGAATGAGTGAGTCAGGAGGCAATTAACCAATGAAGAAAAATATCGGAGCATTACTTGCGCTTTACACTACATTGGTAACTGTAATCGCCATATGTCTGTCTTTCAAAAAACGTTGATGAAATAAGGAGATGCGTCCATGCCAAAAGGATCGCCCGAATTAACTAATGCCCGCAGGGAGGAGATCATCGACGCCTGCGAGGAGCTTTACAAGACCATGAGCTTTAAAGAAATCACAATCAAGGAAATCGGGAATGTAACCAGCTTTACCCGCACTTCCATCTACAACTACTTTCAGACGAAGGAGGAAATCTTCCTTTCGCTGTTAAAGCGCGAGTACGAGCTGTGGATATCCTATCTTAAAAAAGAGATGGAGCGGCACGAGCAAATGAGCAAGGATGAATTTGCCGATATGCTTGCGCGCTCGTTGGAGGAGCGTCCTCAGCTATTAAAGATTCTGTCCATGAACCACTACGACATGGAAACCGGCAGCCGTGCGGAGCATCTGGCAGAGTTCAAGGTGGTATATGGGGAGTCTCTAAGAACGGTCATGATGTGCCTTGACAAGTATTTTCCCGATATGGCCGCTTTGGAAAAGCAGAATTTTATATATATCTTTTTCCCGTTTATGTTCGGCATATATCCATATACATTCGTCACCGAAAAACAGCGGATTGCAATGGAAGAAGCAAAAGTCAACTATGTTTTTATGACCATCTATGAGATTACCTACAGCTGCGTAAGAAGGCTGTTGAACTGTTAAGAGGGTAAAGCATGAAATACACCAAATTAGGAAAATCGGATCTGACCGTCTCCCGCATCTGCATGGGCCGCATGGGGTTCGGAAACGCTGCCACAGGTCAGCACAGCTGGACGGTGGATGAAGCTCAGACAAGAGAAATTATAAAGCACGGTTTGAAGCTTGGCATTAATTTCTATGATACTGCCATTGTCTATCAAAACGGCACCAGCGAGCAATTTGTAGGAAAGGCTCTGCGGGATTTTGCCAAGCGGGATGATTATGTTATAGCTACAAAATTCACTCCACGCACGCAGCAGGAAATAGATTCAGGAGTCAGCGGACAGAAGCATATTGAAAACTATCTTAACCAAAGCCTGAAAAACCTCGGCATGGACTATGTTGACCTCTACATCTATCATATGTGGGACTACCACACCCCGATGGAGGAGATCATGGAGGGGCTGAATAACGTTGTAAAGGCAGGGAAAGCCCGCTATATCGGCATATCCAACTGCTTTGCGCGGCAGCTTGCAAAAGCTAATTTTTATGCAAAAGAACACGGCTTGGCAGAGTTCGTGTCCGTTCAGGGGCATTATAACCTGATTGCCCGCGAGGAAGAGCGGGAGATGGCTCCTTTCTGCGCCGACCAGAATATCGCAATGACGCCCTACAGCCCACTTGCAGGTGGAAGGCTCTCCAAGCGTCCCGGCGAGACATCCAAACGGCTGCAAGAGGATTCATATGCCAAGTTCAAATACGATTCGACCGCCGAAGCGGACGGAAAGATAATCGCGCGGGTGGCGGAGCTTGCGGACAAACGCGGCGTCTCCATGACGGAAATTTCGCTTGCGTGGCTTCTTACAAAGGTGACGGCTCCTGTGGTGGGAGCAACTAAGCTTTCCCATGTGGATGGTGCTGCAAAAGCGGTGGATCTGGAGCTTACGCAGGACGAGATTGACTATCTTGAAGAATTATATGTGCCTCACGCTCTTGTCGGCGTGATGGCGCAGAACGGCAAGCAAAAAGCCGGAAATGTGGTATGAAAAATTTATTTAGGAGGTAAGGATTATGGAAAAAATCACACAGACAGCTGGCAGAAATCAGCTTGGCGATTTCGCACCGGACTTCGCGCATTACAACGACGATGTACTGTTCGGGGAGAACTGGAATAATCAGGACATTGACCTGAAAATCCGATGCATTGTCACCGTGGTTGCGTTGATGGCTTCGGGCATTACGGACAGCTCGCTTGTCTATCATCTGCAAAACGCCAAGGCTCACGGCGTTACTAAGGCTGAAATTGCTGCCATAGTTACCCATGTGGCTTTTTATGCCGGATGGCCGAAGGCGTGGGCGGTGTTTAATCTGGCAAAAACCGTGTGGGCAGAGGATTCGCCCACAGAAACGGAATCCCGATAAATCAGATTATATAAACTTTCAGGAGGATTTATACCCTGAAAAAACTTAGTAAAATTATTGGATTGTCTGCACAATTGCACTGCTGTTCTGCCTAGTAGCCTGCGGTTCTTCCCCTGTAAATCAGAGAGCAGACGTAACCCCCGATACGCCGGAAACAACAGCTTCACAACAGGAGCAAACGGACAATATCCCGAACACCGAAGCAACGGAGCCAGCCGAGGAAGCAAACTCCCCTGCAACGGAATCGACCGAAGAGCAGGACACTCCCGCAACAGAACCGGCAGCCACAGAAGCACCGGAAGAGGATGACGTCAAGGTGCTGGTGGCATATTTCTCCGCAACAGGAACAACTGAGAAGTTAGCTGAGTATGCCGCAGACGCCACGGGCGCAGACCTTTACGAAATTCAGCCGGAAAAACCCTATACAGCCGAAGATTTAGACTACGGCGACTCTGACAGCCGCTCATCGGTTGAAATGGACGACCCAGACGCGCGTCCGGCGATCTCAGGCTCAGTTGAAAATATGGAGCAGTATGATATTGTGATTATCGGCTACCCCAACTGGTGGGCTTCAATTCCCATGCCAATCGCTTCGTTCCTTGAAGAATACGACTTTTCAGGAAAGACAATTGTTCCGTTCTGCTCTCACGGCGGCGGGCGCTTCGGGCAGAGCCTTACGGCGATAGCAAAGCTTGCGCCAAACGCCGAGCTTGGCGAGGGACTGTCGGTGCATTATTCCGGAGGAAGCAGCCTGCCGGATGATATTGCCGAATGGTTGGAAATCAACGGTCTGAAAGACTAATATTATTCGCCGTTATAGATTGTACAAAAAATCGTCGCAAAATCCATGATTAATATGCCCCCTGTCAAGTAGACAATGCAAAAAACAAAAGAATTAACCAATTG
>USEH01000206.1 GCA_900553675.1 uncultured Ruminococcus sp.
AAGGTCGCGAAGGTCGTTTCTTACAAGAATTATCTGAGCGCACTCCAATGCGACCGCCGAGCCCGTGCCTATTGCCACTCCGACATCCGCAGCGGCAAGAGCGGCAGCGTCGTTGGTGCTGTCGCCGACCATTGCGACCTTTCGTGAACTGTATTTCAACTTATTTACTATGTCCGCCTTTTTATCGGGAGACACACCTGCGGCGCAGTCGTAAAAGCTAAGCTCGGAAGCCACCTTTTTCGCCGCTTCGGGGGTATCGCCTGTCAGCATTATGGTTCGCACGCCCATGGCGTTTAGCTTTTCTATTGCAGAGCGGCTTGTAGGTTTAAGCTTATCCGCAAATCCGATAACGCCTATCGGAACGCCCGCGCGGGAAAGTGCCACAACTGCCTTGCCATCGTCGGTAAGTGGCTTGCTCAGTGCCGCATAGCCCTCGTATTCGCCCGTAAATATATCGCCGACGGAGGCAAGCTTAACCGTTTCTCCCTCTACACGCGCGCTCATTCCCCTGCCCGCTTCGGAGCGGAAATCCTCGCACGGAATGGGGTATATCTCATTCTTATTTGCGTAATCAAGCACCGCCGAGGCTATGGGATGGGCGGAATGCTCCTCCAAGGAAGCCGCTAAAATCATCAGCTCCTCGGCAGATATGCCTATCGGCAGAACATCGGTGACGAACGGCTTTCCTACCGTTACCGTGCCTGTTTTGTCCATTACAACGGTGTTAAGGCTTCCCGCAAGCTCTAAAGCCTCGATATTTTTAAATACCACACCCTCACGCGCGGCTTTATCGCAGGCGAACATCGCCGCAACAGGCTCTGCCAAGCCCATTGCGCAGGGGCAGCACACCGTAAGCACCGCTATAAGCACCCTTACAGCCTCGGAGACCGTTCCAAGCGCCGCCCAGAGGGCAAACGCCACTGCTCCCGCCGCCAGAAGGACGGTGCAGAATATCACCTCGGCGCGCTTTGTCATTCCCACAACCGTCTTTTTAGAGTCGGAAATCTGCGAAACCGAGCGGATAATACGCGCAAGCGAGGTATCCTCGCCCACCCTTTGCACACGCACGGTCGCAAAGCCCATGGTATTGAGAGTTCCTGCGAACACCCTGTCTGATACCGACTTATCCACCGGCATATTCTCACCGGTGAACATGGCTTCGACAACGCTTGCCCTTCCTGCTTCGATAACGCCGTCGCAGGGGAAGCTTTCGCCCGGCTTGACAAGCACCAGGTCGCCCGGGGTTATGTCGGAAATATCCGCCTGCTTTTCGGCGTCGTCAATGATTATCGTGGCGGATTCGGGGAAAAGCTCCATAAGCTTTTTAATGGGCTTGTCCGCCTTGGCAGTGGATTTCTCTTCAAGATATATTCCAAGAATAGCCATTGCGATTACAAGCGCACAGGCGGCGAAGTATATTCCTGAGCGGTAGGAAAAGTCACCCAGAAATACCCTTGCCGCAGAGTATACGGAATATCCCGCCGCAAGAGCGGTTCCTGCCGCCGCAACGGTTTTGGTGTCGGGGCGAAGCCTTACAAGCGAGGCTATGCCTTTTATGTACAGTGGGCTGCCTGCGTATGCCGCGATTGCGAAAACAAGCATCTCCACAAGAGAAAGCACCGCAGGACTGCCCGAAAGCAGAGGGATTTCCACCTTGAAAAGCTCGAGCGCGCGCAGGACGTAAAGCAATATCGCGCACAAAAAAGCGGCGGCAATGCGAAGCCGCTTAAACTGCCTACGCGGGCGGAAATGGGGCTTTTGCGGAGGAATCTTATCCCATCCGTCCCCACCCTGATCGCCGTCGGGCTCGGCGGCTGCGGCAGCGGATGCTATTGCGGCATAGATATCCTCGACCGAGCATCTGTCCTCATCATAGGTTACAGCTGCCTCAAAGTTGTCGTAGTCGATTTCCGCGCTGACACTTGGAAGACTGTTAAGCGCAGCCTCGCAGGAAAACAAATCCTCCTCCGATTCAATGCCCTCAAGCCTTAGTTTTATATTTGACAATTTTATCGCCCCCTCAATAAAGACGGTTGATTATATGAATTGTATTCGATATATAATCCGCTATGATAACATTATAGCAGATATTTCGACGAAATGCAATAAAAAGTCGACTTTTCACCGTAATACTAATAAAACGCCATCACCTAAAAAAGGACAAAAGTAAAGACAATCACTCGGTATCTCTTCAAGGAACTGAAGTACGATAATCAAAATAATAGAAGAACCGCATACTACGTTCTGGCGAACAAAAAAATCACCGAGGAACGGCAGTAAAATAAAGCCATCAGATTCACAATCTCCGCAGGCAGTTAAAAGTGCGGAAAAGGGGCAAAGGGGTGAAGGAAAAGAGGGTCCAAGGGGGAGAAACGTGAGAAGCAGTAGGAATCCGCACTTTTGCAGCGGTTTTAGGGTTCCCCCTTTTCCCCTTAGTTTCATCCCCCTTACCCCCTGCAGGTAGTAGGACAGGTATCAAACGGCTCACACGGTGTAGCGAAGCTTCCTCATAATCCATAAATAACCGTAAGTCCCATCATACGGCGGTTTTGCACCCGCTTTTTGGAATCACTTCAGACGAAAATTAGTATGAAAACATCTTTGCCAATGCCCACATCCCAAAAATATCAGAAAAAAGATGTGTGCAAAAGACCTTCCTTTGCACACATCTCAATAAATCAACAAATATTCAAAGTCTACCGCCGACTTATACCGCAAACAACATTCTTCCATATGTCGGATAAGGCCAATATTTCTCCCCGACAAGCGGCTCAATCTCATCGGCAACCGCGCGCAGACGATCCATCGCGGGAATTATAGCGTCTCTGTAATACTCGGCAAGACGCTGATCGTCGCCCTGCGGGGCTTCGGCTATAAGCTCCTCCAGCGAGCGCATTTTCTTATACATATTGGTGGAAAGATTTGTAAGATTTCTTATCATATCCACCTCAAAGCCGCACTCAACGTCGGCAATGCTCCTTGTGCACGACACCGCCTCAGCCATCTTGCGGACGTAGGTCGAAACAGCGGGCAGGATATCCTTTTTCGCCATTTCAATCATGGTCAGCGACTCGATTTTTATTATCTTGCAGTAGTTTTCGAGATTAATAACATACCTCGACTCAAGCTCGGTGCGGGAGTATACACCCTGCCGCTTGAACATTGCTACATTTCGCTCGTCGCACAGATGCGGCAGAGCGTCGGGCGTGGTGGGAAGGTTGTGCAGTCCCCTGCGGGCTGCCTCCTCAACCCATTCGCGGCTGTAACCGTCGCCGTTGAAGATTATATTCTTGTTTTCGATGATGGT
>USEH01000207.1 GCA_900553675.1 uncultured Ruminococcus sp.
GGTGTTCTTTATGAGCATTTTGCAAACGACTGAACTGAAAAAATATTATGGCGCAGAGCCGAACATTACCAGAGCCTTGGATGGTGTAACCCTCTCCATTGAGGATGGAGAATTTGTTGCCATTGTTGGTACTTCCGGCAGTGGTAAATCCACGCTGCTGAACATGATGGGGGGATTAGATACACCGACTTCTGGTAGTATTCAAGTGAAGGGAAAAGAATTGTCAAAATTCAAAGATGAACAGCTTACCATTTTCCGCAGACGCAACATCGGTTTTATCTTTCAAAACTACAATCTTGTTCCGGTGCTGAATGTCTATGAAAACATTGTGCTACCTGTGGAGTTGGACGGAAACAGGGTAGACAAAAAATTTATGAAAGAAGTGGTACAGATGCTGGGACTAGAGGATAAACTGAACAATATGCCCAATAACCTCTCCGGTGGTCAGCAGCAGCGTGTAGCGATTGCTCGCGCTCTTGTTTCCAAACCAGCCATTGTCCTAGCAGACGAACCAACCGGAAACCTTGATAGCAGAACAAGCAGTGATGTATTGGGACTTTTGAAAGTAACCAGTCAGAAGTTTCATCAGACTATTGTAATGATTACCCATAACAATGAGATTGCCCTGCTTGCCGATCGTATTATCCGTATTGAAGATGGCAGAATTTTAGAGTAAGGGGGGCGGTACTATGAATGACATTCTATTTGGAAATAATAACAAAGCTGTTATCCAAAAGTTAGCAAAGCGTTCTCTGAAAGCTAAAAAAAATACGATTGCGATATTGGCAATCATGCTTGCTACTCTGCTTTTTACCAGCCTGTTTACGATTGCCATTAGCTTGCAAACTGCTATGCAGGAAAGTAATATGAGAACAACCGGCACTTCTGCTCATGCAGGTATCAAGCGTTTATCCTGGGAAGAATACGAACAGTTATCATCAGATGCGGGCATCAAGGATAGCGGGTATTCAATTATTATTGGTAATGCAGTAGGAGAAAACTTTAATAAGGTACCTACGGAGCTTCGATATGGCGATGAGACTTACGCAAATCTAACTTTTAATGATCCTGATATAGGACGGTTGCCGGAACAAAAAAATGAGGTTGCCACCAGCCGCATTGTTCTTGCTGCGATGGGATTACCGGATAAAGTCGGTACACAGATGGAGTTGACTTTTATAACAGATACAGATACCTTTACGGATACCTTTACGCTCTGTGGTATTTGGGATGGGGATGCAGTAGCTTACCGCCAAACGATGTTTCTATCCAAAGAATACACAAAACAGGTGGCTCCGGTTATTCATGGAAAAACAGATGGGACGACTCCTCCTGTGGGAACCGGCTATATTGACAGTATTATGATGATGCCTACGGCATGGGATATTGAAAAGCAGGCAATGGAAGTGACTTCTAAATACGGTCTTGATGAACGGGTAAGTATCAATGATGCCTACGGAACGGCCACAATCAGCCTTTCCTCTATGTTGCCTCTTGTGGCCGGTATTTCAGTTATCTTTATTGCTGGGTATCTTCTAATCTATAATGTGTTCTATATTTCGATTGCGCAGGATATTCGGTTTTACGGAATGTTGAAAACGCTTGGAACCACTGCAAGGCAGATCAGACAGATTGTCTACAAGAAAGCAATCAAGCTCTCTCTTGTGGGTATTCCTCTTGGATTGCTGCTGGGGTGGCCGATTGGTCGTCTGCTACTTCCTGTGATTGTAAATATGTTGACAGATGATATGCGGGTTGTTACTACCGTAAATCCATTGATTTTTTTGGTGGCGATTGTCTTTTCTTTAATTACTGTTTTCGTTAGCTGCCAAAAACCTGCGACATTGGCGGCCAAAGTTTCCCCTATGGAGGCATTGCACTATACAGAACAAGCAGGAGGAAAGAAGAAAAAACGCCGTAGTAAACATATCAACACGACTATGATGGCAAAAAACAATCTTTGTCGTAATAAGAAGAAAGTGACGATTGTTACTCTATCTTTTGCACTTAGCATTGTTCTCTTGAATAGCGTCTATACCTATGTTACTTCCTTTGACTTTGACAAATTTGTTGCCGATTTTAGTCTTACGGATTTTACAGTTTCCGATACAACGGTGATTAACAGTTATGCACCATTCAATACGGCAAATGTGAGCCGAGATTTTATTCGCGAGGCTGAAAGTCTGAATGGGCTTGAAGATATAGGAAGTGTTTACTTATGGACATCTAAACAGCCGCTTTCTAAACACGATCTTGCCCGATTGCAGGAATTGTCCGCTTCGTCTGGCGATATTGCAAATGAACTGGAGAATTATACAGTCCGACAGGAACACGGTGTAAATGTTTATGGTTTAGATGATTTTCCGGCAGAATATGTGCAGATTTTGGATGGCGAGCTGAATATGGAAAAATGGAAAGCTGGAACCGGTGTATATGTAACACCTCTACGGATGATGGATGACGGTTCTTACTGCCTATACCAACCGGGAGATAAGATTAGCGTGTCGCAGCTTGATGGAACAAGCAAAGTATATGAGGTGTTGGCTGTGGTGAATATTCCGAAAGCATTGCAAACTCCATTACAGGTAGATATGGGGTTAGATTATATTTTCCCATCCAGTGAACTTTTGGGTAACATGGTATCTGTTGATCAACCGGCTATGAAAACTATCTTCAATGTGGATGATGAAAACCAGCTTGCAGCTGAAAACTGGCTGAAAAACTATACTACAAATACCGACACCGCTTTGGACTATCTTTCAAAAGTGACCTTACGGCAGACCTTTGACGGAATGATCAATATGTACCGTCTTGTAGGCGGCACTCTATGTGTGATACTGGCTTTGATTGGCATATTGAATTTTATCAATTCCATGATGACATCCATTCTGTCCAGGCACAAAGAACTTGCTATGCTACAATCCGTCGGTATGACAGGCAATCAAGTTAAGCGGATGCTGATGTATGAGGGTATTGGATATTCTGTATTAGGACTTTTATCTTCTCTGATACTTTCTATTGTGGGAAGTCTGACGGTGGTTCGGATGATGGGGGCAGAACTAAGTTATTTCACATGGCATTTTACCTTGCTTCCAGTATTCCTTTGTATTATCCCTCTGTTTCTTATTACAGCCCTTGTACCTTTGATTTGCTATAACAAAATGGCACAAAAAACGGTGGTAGAGCGGCTACGCATTGCTGAATAAAATACGCAGACACGAAATGGTCATCCGAAAGGGTGGCCGTTTTCAAATGTCACAAAAATGCGAATTTTTAGCCAACAAAAAGGGGCTG
>USEH01000208.1 GCA_900553675.1 uncultured Ruminococcus sp.
GCGAAACGCAGGAGAGGGAGCAAAAACAGTCCAGTGGACTGTTTTTGCGTGGGAGACGGTTAGGCGAAGCCTAACGCTACCCTCAGTCGGGGGTCCTCCTATGGGCGCGCAGAGCGCGTCCATTACTGCACTAAGTATTAGTTCACACCATACCAGAAGGCATATTTATATATGGTAATTTACTTTTTTAAAAGCCTCATACAGTGTAAATTCACATTGTCTAATAGTCTATTTTTTAAAAACAGATATCCTTTCAAAGCCGTTTCTGAGCTGGTCGTGAATTTTGAACACCATATGAGTTCCCCTTGCAACGCAGCCCAATGGGTCCTGCGCGGCATGGCAGCTTACCCCTGTCTGCGCGGCTATGTACGTATCAAGACCCTTTATAAGCGAGCCGCCGCCTGTAAGTATTATCCCGCTTTCGTATATATCCCCTATCAGCTCGGGCGGTGTATGCTCGAAGACCGAAATTGCAGCTTCGGCTATCCTTCCGATATCCTCCTCGATGGCGTGGAAAATGTCAAGCTCGCTGACCGGCGCGGTTGCGGGAAGACCGTTTATAAGGCTTCTTCCCTTCACATAACCGACAGTCTGAGCAGAAGGCTCAACAACGTTTGCATAGTTGATTTTAAGCTCCTCGGCGGACTTTTCGCCTATAAGCAGCTTATAGTTTTCGGAATAGTACCTTACGATGTCGGCGTCTAAAACGTTTCCTGCACACTTTACCGAGCAGGAGGCTACAACTCCGCCCAGCGAGGTAACGGCTACGTCGGTGGTTCCGCCGCCTATATCCACAACCATGTTTCCATAGGGCTTTAATATGTCCGCCCCCGCTCCTAAAAGCGCCGCTACAGGCTCTTCTATCAGATAAACCGTTCTTGCTCCGGCGGACACCGCGCTTTCAACCACCGCTCTGCGCTCCACCTCGGTAATCCCCGAAGGAACGCACATTACTATTCTGGGATTTATCAGCCTTTTGCCTATAACCTTTAAAATGCAGAGCCTTATAAGCTCCTGCGCCATGTCGTTGTTGGAGATAACGCCGTCCTTCAGTGGTTTTATCACTGCCACGTGGGGAGGGGTTCTGCCTATCATCTTATAGGCTTCAAGCCCGAACGCCACTACTGTTTTTGTGTTTTTGTTGAAGGCTATTACCGTCGGCTCAGAACTGCCGCTCCGCCAGCCGTTATTATTATGTTTGCCGTTCCAAGGTCTATTCCCAAATCCATGAAAGACAATTGTCTTCCCTCCCTTCGCGGTTATACAGTTGTTGTCTTATTTATGAGCTTGCTTCGTTTTGCAGGATGTCCGTCTGCTCGGCAGCGATATCATCTCCGCCCGAGCCGTCCTCCCTGAGCATATTTTCAAGACAGGTATAACGGTTCATGCGCAGGTTGTTGTTCACCATAAATTCCAGTCTCTTAGACGACCCGACTATAACCAAAAGCTTTTTTGCGCGGGTTACGCCCGTATACAAAAGATTTCTAAAATACAGCTTATCATATCCGCCCAGAACAGGGATTATAACCGCGTCGAACTCGCTTCCCTGGCTTTTATGGACGGTTGCGGCATAGGCAAGCTCTAAATTGTCTAAATTCGCGGTTCCGTAGGAGCAGATGCGCCCCTCGAAATCTATCTCCATTATTCCCAAAAGGCGGTTAAGCTTAAGGATTATTCCTATATCTCCGTTGAATATCCCGCTGCCATTTTCCTCTCCCTTTTTCCACTCGATATCATAGTCGTTTTTCACCTGCATTACCTTGTCGCCGACGCGGAAGGTGTAGGTCAGGGTCTTTATCTCCGACTTGTCCCTATGCGGCGGATTGAGCTCCGCCTGAAGACGCTTGTTAAGCTCGACTGTTCCCAGCGGACCCTTTCTTGTGGGCGAAAGCACCTGTATGTTTTCTATCGGCGAATAGCCGTATGCGGTTGGGAGACGGTTTACGCACAAATCTATCGTCAGCTCCATTGCAGAGTCGAAGTCGAGCCGCTGCATGAAGAAAAAGTCCTTCGAGCTGCGGCTAAGGTCGGGCATTTCACCCTTTACTATGCGGTGGGCGTTGGTGACTATCGCGCTGGTCTGAGCCTGACGGAAAATCTCGGTCAGAGCAATAACCGGAACGGTTCCGCTGAGGATAATATCATGCAGGACGTTTCCCGCTCCGACCGACGGAAGCTGGTCGCTGTCCCCCACCATAATAAGCTTGCAGTTGATGTTCAGCGCGCGCAGAAGCGACTCGAACAAGAGGGTGTCCACCATCGACATCTCGTCTATTATAACGGCGTCGCAGTCGAGCGGGTTGCTTTCGTCGTGCTCAAAGGCTATGTAATCGCCCACTCCGCCCTTTACGCCCAGAAGGCGGTGAATCGTCTTCGCCTCGTAACCGGTAAGGTCGGAAATGCGCTTTGCGGCTCTGCCTGTCGGCGCGCATATGAGCACCCTGTCGCCCTGCTGCTCTAAAAGCGAAATTATCGCGTTGAGGGTGGTTGTTTTGCCTGTTCCGGGTCCTCCGGTAAGCACCATAAAGCCCTTTGAAAGAGCGGTATTTATTGCAAGCCGCTGCTTGCTTTCGTAAACGATATCGTTTTCCTCCTCGGCGATATCTATAACGGCGTCGTAATTGATTTTGGTGTCATACGCCAAGGTGTTCATTATTGAAAGCCGGCGGGAGATATAGTCCTCGGCGACAAAAAACTTTCTGAGCATAACATAGGGGCGGCGCTTTTTAAGGTAGATATAAAGATTTTCGTCCCCGACCTCGGAATTGATCACCCTTGTAACCCTTTCCTCGTCGATGCCCAAAAAGCTTTTTGCAACGTTTACAAGCTTGTCCATCGGAATGCAGGTGTGCCCCGAAAAGGAATTTTCGGTTAATATGTATTTTATGCCAGCGCTGAGGCGGTTAAAGCTGTCCGGCGGGGTTCCTTTTTCCTTTGCGATTTCCTCAGCCTTCATAAAGGGCAGCTCTATGCTTGTCCCGCAGAGAATGTATGGGTTTTCGTCTATCAGGTCAAGAGTTTTAATGCCGTATTTCTGCCACGCCCTTATGCCATACACTGCGGGAATATTGCATTTTGTGAAGTAGGTTAAAACCGCGCGGAAGCCTATTACCTTTTTAAACTCTTCGGAAAACGCAGTCGCCTTTGCCAAGGAAACTCCCTCAACCTCGCTAAGCTTTTCGGGGTCGTTTTCTAAGATTTCAAGGGTGCTGTCACCGAACTTTTTCACCATCGCCCTTGCCGTTACGGGACCAATACCCTTTACCACCCCTCCGG